>PWVO01000199.1 GCA_003561825.1 Candidatus Woesearchaeota archaeon
CTTGCAGCAGCAAAAAAAACCAGCAGCAAGCTGCTTCTTTTCAGCTACTCAACCAGAAACACAAGCTTTACAAGCGACCTCTCAAACGAGCTTCTTTACATGTTCCCTGAAAAGCTCATAATTGTAGCAAGGGAAAAAAACAGCGAGATGAAATGCAGCATAAGATCCTCTGGCAGCATCTCAGTAATCAGCCTTGTCAAAAAAGCCCTTGAAGGCATCAGTGGCTACGGAGGAGGCCATGAGTATGCCTGCGGAGCATGCGTTGCAAAGCAGGACTTTAAAGAATTTATCATAAAAATAAAAAAGCACCTTAAGCACTCTTGAAAAAAATAAGGCCGTAAAGACCCTATTTCTTTTTCTTTGCCGGCTTTTTAGCTTTTTTGGATGAACCGCAGCAGCCCATTAAAACCACCTCCCTCTTGTTTTTCAGAAAAATCAGAAAAATGGCAAAATCAAAAAAAACCAAAAAATCTTCAGTGAAATGCAATGCTTGCAATTTTAAGAGCTTATTTCTTCTTTTTTGCAGCCTTTTTCTTCTTTGCCATCGGCGCACCTCTTATTGTTTTTTATTGTCATTGATTAGCTTACTTATTAAGCTTTCTTTTTTTCAGCATAATCGTCGGAAAAACAATCAGTTTCTGTGCCTCTGGGTTTTGTAAAGCGAAATAACCGCCGAGAGTTTGCTGCAGTCTTTTGCAGACCTGTCATGCCTAAGCCCAATTATCCTTGGAAACCTCAGAGCATAGCCAGAGCTGTACTTAGTGCTTTTCTGGATCTCCTCATACCCAACCTCGACCACAACCCTGGGCCTAACCTCAACCTCCCTTCCCTTCTCATTAATCACAAGAGGCCTAAGCTCCTCTGTCAGCTGAGTGAATGAAACCCCTTTTTCAGACTTCTCTTTAAGGCCGGTTGAAGCCCTGCCAATCTCAAGAAAATTCCCATCCTCGTCGCAGCACGCAAGCGCAAAAGAGCTGAGCCACTCTGACCTTTTCCCCTCTCCCCATTCAGCTCCCACAACAACAAGGTCAAGAGTCTCCATAACAGGCTTGAACTTCACCATCTGGCCAACCCTTGACCCGGGCTTGTAGCCAGCATCAAGGCTTTTCATCATAATACCCTCATTTCCCATCTTAAGGGATTCCTCGTAAAAAGAAAGAACCTCTTTTGCCTCCCTGCAAACCGCTTTCCTGACACACAGAATCTTCTTCTCAGACTCAGACACAATCTTCTCAATAATCTTCCTCCTTTCAGAGAGAGGCTCTTTTACAGTGCTTTTTCCATTGTAAAACATAACATCAAAAACATTGACCTCAACAGGGAACTGCCCTGCAATACTGTTTATATCATATTTCCTCTTTATTCTCTGGGATATCTTCTGGAAAGGCAGGTATCTCTTTGT
This sequence comes from Candidatus Woesearchaeota archaeon, assembly GCA_003561825.1. Lineage (GTDB taxonomy): Archaea > Nanobdellota > Nanobdellia > Woesearchaeales > CG1-02-33-12 > PWVO01. Next base: position 1,403 of record PWVO01000199.1, read on the forward strand.
CTTTGGACTGTAGCCCGCAGCCTCAGTGTCAAGTATAAAAGAATCCCCGGAAACATGCTCTTTCACATGCTGCACAACATCAGGGAACTGCCTAGTGACATTCTCAAGCCTCCTTGTAAAAAGCATTATCTTGCTGCCATGCTTGTGCACCTGTATCCTGAACCCGTCAAGCTTGTACTCAACCTGCGCAGGCCTGCCGACCCTCTCAAGACCCTCCTCGATGCTGTCCACCTTCTGCGCAAGCATAGCCCTTATTGGCCTTCCAGGCACAAGGCTGGCCTCCTTAAGCCCATTAAGCCCCCTCTCTTTGGCAGTCCTTGCAACAACTGAAAAATCATTTGAAATATCATAAGCCTCCTGCACAGCCTGGATAATATGATTGTAGATACCCCTTGCAGCACTCTCGCTTTCTGCAGAAACAAACTCAAAGCCAGAAAAGTCTTTTGAGTAAAGCTCATCAGCAGAACTGATCTCAGGCACTCTGCTTTCCTTAATCTCTTTTTTTCCCTCAATCATTGAGCTGCATTCAATGCACTTCTTCACATTCGGCATGATCTTGCTGCAATTCCCGCACCTAAAAAAAATCCCAAGCACTTTTGGGAAAAAAGCCCATGCTATCGCATCCCTCATCACACCCTCGCCTACCCCAAAGCGCATCTCTTCAAGAATAGTCTTGATAATATACCTTGCCTCAAGAGGCTTTGCTGATGCAAGAAGCTCAGCAACAAGCGAGATCTTCCTTTCAGACGATCCTTTGCCCTCAAGCCCTGAAAGCTTCTCAAGATTGCTGAACACCTTCCTGGCAGAAAGCTCTCTCTGGAAAAGAGTTGACTGGCTTTTTCTTGCAACAATCTTCTCAGCAGCCTTCCCAAGATCCCCGGTATTTTTCCACTCTTTCTCAACCTCGCTTATGGCAATGCCTGCAGAATTTGCAACAGCCTTAAGAGCAGTCTTTGATGCAATCCCAATCTCCCGCTCATCCCAGTCAGGATGCACCTTGCCCTGGATCAAAAGAGTAACCATGCCCAGGTCCTCAGAAGGAGTGATCTTAAGAATCTCAGAGACAATATATGTCTTCTCAAGCCTTTTAGATGTAGAGTCAAGCTTCTCATAAGCCCTGACAAGGTCAAAATATCTCATAATCCATTAAAATAGGGCTTTGTATAAATAATTTTTGAATGCCCAAGCGATAGCTTTATTAATATGTATAAAAATAATAACCCCATGGATGTTTTTGAATGCATAGCAGCAAGGCGCAGCATAAGAAAATTCCTCGATGTGCCAGTTGAATGGGACAAAATAGGCATTATTCTGGATGCAGGAAGAAACGCCCCCACCTCAGGCAACATACAGGACTGGAATTTCATTGTTGTGCAGGACGAGGCAAACAGAAAAACAATAGCCGAGGCATGCCTAAGACAGCACTGGATGTCCCAGGCCCCAGTCTACATTGTAGTATGCGCTGACCTGAAAAAAAGCGAAAGATTCTACGGAGTAAGGGGCAACAGGCTCTACTCAATCCAGAACAGCGCAGCAGCAGTCCAGAACATGCTTCTTGCAGCCCATGCAATCGGGCTTGGAGCGTGCTGGGTAGGCGCATTTGACGAGAATGTAATCTCAAGAGTTCTCAATATCCCGGATCACGCAAGGCCACAGGCAGTAATCCCAATAGGCTATGCTGCTGAATCCCCTGAGCCCCAGAGCAAATACCCCATCACAACAGTAACATTCCTTGAAGCATACGGCAACAGAATAAAAGACATAGACGCAGTTATGCATGACTACAGCATGGTTATAGAGAAAAACCTCAAAAAAGCCAGGGCAGGCGCAGAAAAAGGCATAAGAAAGCTTCCAAAGCAAGGAAAGGGATTTGCTGAAAAAATCAGGGAAAAACTCAGAAAAAAATAAAGAATTATTTCTAAAGTTTTATATAACTGGCAGAAATCACCTTTTTCATGATCACAGAAAAGTTTCTCAGGGATATTCTTTTTCCGCATGGAAAAGTCAGGAAAATCCAGGATGAGATGATAGTTGCAGTGAGCAGCGCATTAAGATCAGGAAAAAGCCTGATAATGCACGCCCCAACCGGCATAGGCAAGACAGCAGGAGTTTTAGCCCCTGCCCTCTCCCGCGCAATACCCAAAAAACAGACAATATTCTTTGTCACAAACAGGCACACACAGCACTTAATAGCAATAAGCACACTCAAAAAAATAAGCCACAGGCACAGCATCCCCCTTTTTGTTTCAGACATAATAGGCAAGAAGCTGATGTGCCTTGTCCCTGGAGTTGAAGCACTTTTCTCAAGCGAGTTCTCAGACTACTGCAGGTCAATGAGAGAAGACAGCAAGTGCGAGTTTTACGCAAGAACAAAAAAATCATCAAAGCCCAGCACAGAGGCAGCTGCAGCAGTCTCGGAAATAAGCAAAATCTCGCCATGCCCTGTCGAGACAGTAATAAGCATCTGCAGGCACTACAAAGTATGCCCCTATGAGATCTCAGCAATGCTTGCAAAAAAGTCAAATGTAATTGTAGCAGACTACAACTACATCTTCAACCCCTCTATAAGAGACAGCTTCCTGAGAAGAATAGACAAAAGCATGGACGAGATAATAGTAATAGCAGACGAAGGCCACAACATACCCTCAAGAGTAAGAGACCTGATGACAGAAAGGCTCTCATCCCTCATGCTCAAAAGATCTGTAACTGAGGCAAAAAAAATGGGCTATCATGAGGCATCTTTCACACTGTCAGAAATAAAATCAGTAATAGAGAACCTTGCATCAGACCTGGCTGAAAACCAGGAAAAACTCGTATCAAAAGAGGATTTCATCAGAAGAATTGAGAAAATCTCAGATTACAAAGAAATAGCATCTGACCTTGAATTTATAGGCGATGCAGTCAGAGAGGCAAAAAAGCAGAGCAGCATAGGATCAGTTGCAAGATTCCTTGTTTCATGGCTCGGGCCAGAAAAAGGCTTTGTAAGAATAATAGAGAAAAAGCACAAAGCAGCAGTGCTCTCATACCGCTGCCTTGACCCCTCAATTGTCACAAAGCCTGTTTTTGACAATGCTTATTCAAGCATAATAATGTCAGGCACACTCACACCCACTTTCATGTACAAAGACCTCCTTGGAATAGAGAATTCCATTGAAAAAACATACAAAAGCCCCTTTCCGGACAAAAACAAACTTTATCTGGTTGTGCCAGAAACAACAACAAAATACTCAATGAGAGACCAAAAGCAATACCAGAGAATTGCCGAAATATGCTCCCTGATCTCAAACAATGTCCCAGGCTGCTCTGCAATCTTTTTCCCAAGCTACATGGTAAGAGACATGGTAAACAGCTATTTTGCAAAACTTTCAAGAAAAACAGTGTTTTCAGAGCAGGCAGGCCTGACAAAAGAGCAGAAATCAGACCTTCTTGAAAAATTCAAGTCTTACAAAAACTCAGGAGCAGTGCTAATGTGCGTTGCATCTGGATCTTTTGGAGAAGGCATAGACCTTCCAGGAGTGCTGAAATGCGTTATAGTAGTCGGAATACCTCTCCAGAAGCCAGACCTCGAGACAAATGCCCTCATAAACTATTACAATGAAAAATACAGGCAGGGCTGGAACTACGGCTATATATTCCCTGCATTCAACAAGTCAATCCAGAGCGCAGGCCGCTGCATAAGGTCATCAACAGACAGGGGAGTCATGGTTTTCCTGGACATAAGATACGCATGGCCAACTTACATGAAATGCTTCCCCCCTGACTGGGATGTGAAAGTAACAAAAGACTACATGAAAGAGATTGCAGGCTTTTTCTACAAAACCAATTAAACAAACCAGTATACAAAATAGTAACATTTATATACTAGTATGATATTACTTATTTAGATATGGTTATTTTATTTGACTTATTTAATATTCCAGAGGACATTTACGCAGTCATATTTGCAACCAAGCAGCAGCAGATAGTAGCCAGGCTGCTTATCCAGTTCCTCAAAGAGAACAAGGGCGAGTTAAACAAAACAGAAATGTCGCTTTTTGCCACAAAGCTTCATGAGGGCAACCTTATTGCAGAAATAGACGAGCCCCAGTACAAAGGCAAAAAAGTCAAGCTCTCATACAACAAGAGGCAGTTTTACGACAGGATACTAACACCAATGAAAAGCATGGGCCTGATAAACTACAACCTTTACAAGAAGAACTACAGGCTTTCAGAGCAGTTCAGCGAGGAAATGAAAAAAATAGGCATAATGTGGCTTGACGAGCTCAAAAAAATGCCGCCAAAATCAAAAATCAATTTTATATAGAGGCTCCCTTAGACTTCTTTTCCCCCCAAACCCCCTTTTAGGGAGCCTTTATTTTTTTTTAGAAAAGCTTTTATTAATGCCAATTAATCCTTTAATTATGCATAAAATAACAGAAAAAGAAGCAATAGATCTGCTCAAAGAAAACTCACCTGACGAGCAAAGCTTTAAAAAAGTCCTTAGCCATTCAAGAGCTGTGCAGAAACTGTCTCTGGAAATAGCCTCAAAACTCAGCAAAAAAGCAGACATTAATCTCATAAGAACAGGGGCTTTGCTCCATGACATAGGCAGATTTAAGTGCAATGGCACAGATTATATCAAGCATGGCATTGAAGGAGGAAAGATACTCAGGCAAAGAGGCCTCATAAAACACGCAGAGATAGCAGAAACCCACATCGGAGCAGGAATTGACAGAGCAGACATTACAGAGCAGCATCTTCCCCTGCCAGCAAAAGACTTCGTGCCCACAACAATTGAGCAGAAAATAATAGCACATGCCGACAACCTAATCTTTGGCTCAGAAAGGCGCTCAATAAAAGATGTTGCTGAAAGATTTGAAAAAGAAGTAGGCAAAAAATGCGCACAAAGAGCATTAAGCCTCCACAATGAGATACAGTCAATGATAAAACAAGGGCCTGTGGTCTAGCGGCTATGACATCACCTTCACGAGGTGGGAGTCCCCGGTTCGAATCCGGGCAGGCCCATTTAAATTGATTTATGCTATTAAGAATCAATAACTGACTTCCAATTCTGCCATGTCATTCTTCGCTTAGAATTAACCTGAGCATTATAAGGCTGAGAATACAAAATATGCTTCCAGGTGGGCTGCTGCACTCCAATTACATCCGGCCTGTCATCAATCAATAAATCTCCATGAACAATTGTTTTATCCTTCAGTACAATCATCCTCTTTGTCCAGTCTTTTCCGAGATGCTTAATTATCCATTCATATTTTTCCTGGATGCAAAAAGCATTTCTAAGCAAAGGGCTTGTGCAGATATAGACCTCATCTCCGCGGGCTGCTAATTCTGAAAGTGCTTTTAATGAGCCTTCAATTGGCGGCAGGCCAAGATAAAACCCCTTAGCCAAATAAATCCCTTCTACCAAAGGCTGAAGTTCATCAGGATATTGTTCTTTAACATGAAATGAAGTCCTTTGCTCTAATGGAACAAAAGGCTTGTCTGGATAGCTTTTTCTGTAAGAATCCAAGAATCCCTTCTCAAAATCAGCAATAACCCCATCCATATCAACAAGTATTCTCATCCAGACTGAAAACCAGGCAATATTAATAAACATTATGGTGGAAAGTTTATTTCATTTAACAAAGAAATTCCTGTTAGTCTTATTTCCAGTTATGAATCTCCTAAAACCTACGTCCGCAGATTCAAGAAAAAGCCTATCTATCAAATAAACAAAGTGAGCAATAGAAACACAAAATTAAGGCAGATTTCTTTATAAAATAACTACCAAATAGGGACTACAAAAGGAAAGATTTAAATACCATTAATCTCTAGTTATTAGCATGAGTTTACAGAATATAATATCAAAAACAAGTGAATATTTAAATGTGCCTGCTGTAGTCAGATTTGAGCATCCATTCATGAACTATTTAGCAGATGATTTTAATACTTCTGGCTATGATGTAAAAAAGCAGGACAGGCTTCTAGTTGTAAGAAAAAAAGGATTAAGAAGCCCAAAAATAGTTACAGCGCATATTGACAGGCATGGCATGGTAGTAAATGAACAGGGAAAACCAGAATATGCTGCATTTAATGCCAAAAAGCATTATGGAGATGAGAATAAATCATCCGAGGCAATATTTAAGAAGTCTGGCCAAAGATTTATAGATGAAGCTGTTTATGCTTATGACTTGCAAGGAAGGAAAATAGCGGATGGAATAGTAAAAAAATTTTCTTATGATTTTGATGCTAAAGATTTAATCTTTGAGGTTGATGGTTTTGGCAGATTGCCTACAGGTTCACCTATTGCTTATGTTTCCCCATTAGTTAGAGAAGCTGGTAATCTTTCATCTCAGATTGATAATGCAGTCAGTGTTGCTGTTGCTTATCAGCTTGTTCAGGATTGTTTTGATGGAACACTGCTTTTTGCTGCAGAAGAGGAAATTGGAAGAAGTTGGCAGCATATTGTAAATTATCTTCAGTCTAAATGCACAGCATCAAAAGAAATAATTGCATTAGATACTACACCTTATAATGATTCAGGAGCTATTTCAGAAGGATTGATTGTACTCAGAAATAGAGATGAGAATGGAGAATTCAATACAGGCCTTGTTGAAAAACTAAGAACTGCCTGCGATGCTCAAGGCATAAAATACGAGATGAAAGACGAAGTGATTGAGGCTCAAAATGCTCAATTGCCAGAAGGATCAAAACCAAAGAAATTAGGAAAAACTGAGTTAGGAAGAATTGTTCAATATACTGATGGCAGATTTAATGGTGCAACAGTACAGCTTCCCACTGAATATTACCATACTAATCATGAGACTACATCTGAATTAGCATTAAATAATTATTATGAAACACTTAAAAAACTGCTTTAAAGAAAAACCTATTTTTATGTTTTAGATGGAAAAAGGCCTTAATTTATAAAACTTGCCCCGAGTAATATTGCACATAACCTTTTTCATTCTTGTTAATTGCCCCGAAGCCTCAGCAGAGGCTGAGAGCGCAGCGTGGTCGAGGCGAAGCCGAAGAAGTTTGAGATTTGAGTGTAATATCAAGAGCGAAGTTTCTTTAAGTAAAATAATCAAGGGCAAGAATTATTGAAGTGCAATCATTTCCATTGGTGAAACTCTAAAGTACTCTCTGGGGGTGAGATTTTGAAAATATGGATTTGGATTTTCTGTAAAAATTCTATCATAAACTGTTTTTAATTTTTTGAATAATGCTTCAGAAGTTATTGGCTCTTTGTCTATTAAATCATCAATTCCTAACATTTTTGCAGTATCTAATTCATTAGCAACAGGTCCATCTTCATATAGAGTGCAAGTATCATCTGGTTGTACATAATTATCTCCTCTTTGATTTCTAGGACACATTCTGCAAAAGGCATCATATCTGCTTACTATCTGAACTAGTTGAGATGGATTTGAAACTACTGTTTTTATTAGAGTTTCACCATTTTGTTTTGCTTTTTCATCATCATACCAACTATTTCCTACTTCAGAATTTCTATGCAGGAAAAGAACTTCGAAATAATGTCCTATATGATGAGGCAGTATTTTTATTGGATCCATACTATATGTTAAAGATTACAAGTATATAAAAGTTTTGATATTGTAGTCTTTAAGTGGTAGTAAAGAGTTCTTGCCCTTTAGTAAATTAGCCCAAATCTCAAATTGCAATTAACATTGGCATGCCTGTTATATGCCCCGACGACTGAAAGGAGAAGAGTTGTGATACGGAACGTAATCTATTTTTTAAGAGAGGGCACTTTTAATTTAAGAAAACATTCCAATTTATCCTTATACAAAATTTTTATAATTTACAGACCTATCTCTTCTCAAAACATTTCC
>PWVO01000155.1 GCA_003561825.1 Candidatus Woesearchaeota archaeon
AGGGTATTCTGCCAATTCTTCACTTATTTCATCATAGACAACTGTTGGCAATGCCAAAGATTCACCATCCTGGTAATTAATAGTTGTCCAGCCATCTTCTTTGTGCAATATTTCGGGCCATGTTTCTTGTTGGAGAGGATCTTCATCATAATGTTCTGCTTGATAAGCTAATTTACGAAAAAATTCATCTATATTACCATCAAATTCTTGCCTTATATAAGATATTTCATCATCCTCTAGCTGAGACAATAAATGAAGATAAATTAAGTACTGATGATAATAATAAATGCTAGGGGGAATTTGATCCTCCTCTGAATTTGTCTGTACTGCTTCTTTTGCATTTGCTGATGAAAGGCCAGACAAAAATATGGTAAAGCAAAAAATCAGGGCTAAAAATATTTTTAGTCTGGTATCAAAAATTGATGGGCCTTTGGCTATTCCTAAATGCAATTCACTTTTGCTGGTTTTTTTCATTGCCTGTCTCATTTTGCTCTTTATTGATTTTTAACTAAAAGGTGTCATCATCTTCCTGTTTTTCCAGGTCAGGGGCAGCTGCCCAGCCTGAAGGCTCTGGAAGCTTCTTAAGGGCCTCTTCGCAAAAGCCGTCATTTACCTCCCATGTTTCGCTTTCAAAGAGAGCTGTGATATCGTCTGTTATTGACACAAGGGTTGGAACAAGGTTTGCTAGTACGCATACAGCATGAGAGGATGCTGTTGGCTCGTAAGCGCAGTAAAAGTTGAGCCCTCCGAATATCATGCCAATTGGATCATAGACTATTGTCTGGAAATTTGTTGTGAGTGACTTAAAGAATGATGCAAATGGGACTATCTGGAAAATCTCCCCGTAAACTAACTTGCATTCAAGGTATGCTTTCTGCTCATCGCATACATAAAGCGGAATGTTCTCTTCTGATGCCTGCTTCAGGCAGAGTATGTAGTAGCACTCAACCTGGCGCATCTTCTGGAGATTTTTTATTATGCCCGGGATGCAGCCTGTTGCAAGGCTTAATACTATGCTGTCTTTGGGGCTGGAGGGCCAGAAAACTCCTGAGCTGAATCCAAGTTCCCTGAATGACTCCGGGGTTCTCTCTGACTGGAAATCACTGTACCATTGTCCCCAGATTGTAATGTCGCATGATATGTACTTGCAGAAGTGGTTCTCATCACCGAAGAACTCTACATAAGAGCTTTGGCTGCCTTCTAAAAAAGACCTGATGCCCTGTGCAGCCGGGGCATCTCCAACAAGCTGCTGTACACCTGCAACTACCTGATTAAACTGGTTCCATATGCCCTGAAGGCTGCATATTGTTTCTGCTATCTTTAGTATGCCCTGGGCTGCATCAAGCCATTCCTGCTTTACAAGCCAGCTGTCCTGGGCATCTTCTATTTTTTTCCTTACACTCTGGCTAAGCTCTCCAAGAGGCATGTTGTAAAAGTCAATTGTGAAGTCAAGCTTCTCTATCTCAGGATGCCTTGTAATATAATTTCCGACTCTGGAGATAATATAAAAGCTGCATTCAAGTGACAATGATGAGTTTGGCATTCTCATCTGGTTAAGGGTTATCTCAATGTATGGGTCATTTCCCTGGGTGTTTGTGAGGCTGTAATCCTGGATATAATTCATATGCCCATCGCACTGGAGATCAATGCTTTCTATTCTTGCTGAAGGGTTTCTTGGCTTAAGAAAAACATGGACAAATGACTTATGGCTTATGAGCTCAGTTGTCTGCCTGTCTATTGCCTCAGGCATTTTGTCATAAGATGCTATCTCCCAGAAATTGGGGCTCTCTCCTTCGTAAACTCCGAGAACTTTTATGGGCACACTGGTGCTTAAGGTGTTTCCCACAAAATCAATGAATTCAAACCGCAGAGATGAATCAACTGGCCCTAATTTTATCTCATCTGTCTGCCATTCGCAGATGTAGGTTGTTTCATTTCTGGTGCAGGATCCCTCCTCTTTTGTTCCAAACCCTATTGCTGAAAGGTCAGCAAATGCCTCAAGGCTTGTTTTCTCACTTAAAACTGCCCTTATGTGCAGCCTGTCTCCTGCAAGTATCTCATCCTCAGCATATTCTCTTTCATCTCTTATGCTTTTTATCTGGATCTTTTCAGTTAATCTTGGAGGGTGAAGGTCAAGCAAAAACTCCTGGGATGTTATGCTTCTTTCGGGGTCGATGAAATTCCCCACATCATCCCTGGATTCATAAGCAACATTAATCCTGAGTGAATCGCCTCTTAATCCCCTAAGCACAAGGTTGTCCCATCTGCAGACCCAGCTTTGGTCCTGTTCTACGCACCTGTCTGCTCTTATCTTGTTGTTCCCTACAAGTATCCAGAAGTTTCCTTTGTTAAGGCCGCTTCCCCTCTCTTCAATCCTCAGGATTATGTCGTTTCTGATTCCGAGATACTTGTTTCCCTCATACTCGCCCTTGTCGCTTTCTATTGATAAAACAACCGGGGGATGGTTGTCAAGATCAAATGTGTAGGAGATTGTCTCCTCTGCCTCATTTCCGGCAACATCAGCTGCCTTTACAACTATATTAACATCTCCAGAGTCCCTGAGGTTCAGCACAATGCCTTTCCATGTGCATGCCCAAATGCCTGGAGACTTTTCACTGCATTCTGCAGCCCTGTTGCTGTATCCCTGGGCATCTGGGTTGAGCTGAGAAAGGTCTGCTGTAACCTTGTCAATTGAAATCTCTTCTATATCAATGCTAATGTCTATCTTCAATGGCTCTGGAGGGATGTAGCCTATCTCATTGCCATCACTGTCTGTGATTTTGAGTGTTTCCTTAAGGATATTAGGCGGTGTCTCATCTATATTCAGGAAAATGCAGCGCATCCCGGAATACTGTTTGAGGTTGTCATATGCAGCGATGCAAACCCTCGGAGGGCCAGAATCTGATTTAAAGCTCTGGGTGTTAAGTGCTGCTTCTCCTGAATGCCTGTAGACCCTTTCGTCAAATGTTATTTCCTTTGCTATGTTCTCGCTTTTGCTCAGGTCATCCTTAAAGATTACAATTCTTTTTATGCCTGAGCCTGGCTTGTTTCCATACGCATAATCAGCAATTGTGTATTTAAGAGTGAATTCTCCAGGGGCTATAATTTTAGGGTGTGTTTCAACTGACTCGATTTTGGGAGGCTCAGCGTCAACAACATAGACGCCATTATATGAGCTTATTTCCTCTCCTTCTTCTCTCACAGAGACTTTGTAAGAGTATGTTTTTGGTTCCATTGTGTTAAGCTCAATGCCTATAAGGCATTTTATCTTGTCCTGGTGGTCGATGCATGTTGAGAACCTCATGTCATTAAAGAATACATCCCTTGCATTAAGCTCTTTTTCCTGGTCTTTTATGATTGTTGCGCTTACATAGGTAAGGTCTCTCTGCCTTCTGAATCCTTCTATGTTGTCTACGCCAAAAACTTCTGCTTTTTCTATATCGTGGGCTAGGACAGAAGAGCTGTAAAAAGGTATGAACAGGATAAGGAAAATCATGAAAGATGCTCTTATTTTTTTTCTCATTTTAACCTTGGCTCAAGATGTGTCCTGTAATGCTGCGAAAACTCTTCTATGCGGCTCAGCACATCTAGGTCCTGGTGCTTTCTCTGGGACTCGGGTATTCCCAGGAGGTCAAAGTAAAGTGCATAAAACTCAATGGTCTCATAGCCTTCGATTCTGTCTAAATTAAAGGCAGCTGCTTCATCTAAGATTAAGCCTCCTGCGGGGAAAGGCTCAATCTCAACTTCTGGGATTGTTACAAGGGGTATGAAGAGGAATGTCTTTTTCTCTTCAGGGATAACCAGCCTGCTGTCTGAGTAAAGCTGGATGCTGACTGAGTATTTTCCTCTTGCAATTCTCATCTGAGGAATCTCGCTGTCTTTTCCGCTTATGCCTGCAGCTGATGTAAAAGATTCCTCTCCTTCCTCTCCTATTCTCTCAATTTTTATTATTGCCTCCTCGTTGCCAGATAATGGAGAAGAATGTGGTGAAATTATCCAGTCATCATTTTTGGAAAGGACTTTCTTTTTAATAACAATGTCTTTGGTTTGTATTGGCTCGAGCGCCATGCTGACTTCTGCTTCCATTTCTTTCTGTGTTGATAATTCTGAGGACCTGCCAATGAAATCGTGCTTTTTGATGCTGATTGTTCCTCCGAGGCATATTGGAAGTCTTGCTCTCAGTACAGCTTTTCCGTCTTCAAGCTCTGTTTCGCCTATGAGGCATGACTCTTCTCCGCATGAATAATAGACAACAGCATTTTCAAGAGGCTTGCCTGTTGCTGCATTTGAAGCTGAGATTTTTATCTCGCCTGTATTGCGCTTGTCTATATCACAGAACATTGATGATTCATAATCCTCTCTCCTTATTGATGCAAAAGAGGTGTTAACTGGCCTGTTGTTCCTTATGTTTGACTCTAGTGCAATCTGGAAGGAATAGCCCCTGCCATGGAAGTCATTTGGGCTTGTTATTCTGACAATTACCGGGTATGAGAGGTCATATGCAAAATCATATCTCTGTATTCCTATTGGGAGAGGCAGGATGTCTGTTGCTGCTGTGTCAGGCATTATGATTTCTCCTCTTGAGCTGATGTCAAAATAGACCGGCCACCATCCAAGATAAGTGAAATCAGCCTCAAGGTCATTAAAGCTTCCGTAAGAGGGTATGCTCATCTGCTGATAGGCCCTTTTCATAATTGGGTCATCAAATTCCCTTGGCTGATAGTTTTTTGTGTCCTCAACCTGTATCATTGGGGTGTAGGACATAAGCATTGATTCTATGTTATTTTTCACTTCGGATTTCATCCAGTAAACAGGAGAGCTTAGATCAAATCTTGACCCTGCCATTGGTGGCAGTTTTTCAGGTGAGATGTCTGAGAACCCCGCAATAAGGTTAAGTGTATTGTATTCAAGGAAGTGCTGGCCTGCCTGGTCAACAGCTATATAGAATGCGAGGTCGTATATCCTGCTAAGCTTTACAGGAACTTCTGCATAAAAAGATGAAATTCTTGAGCTTGAGATTCCTCTGGAAACTTCAAGGGGGTAATTAATCTCTACAAACACGTCATTCTCCCTTATTGTTGTTGTTACTTCAATTCCATCTAACTCAGTGAATGAGAATCCCTGATCCTTGAATGCCCTGAAGTTATCAAAACAGTCTTCTATGTTAGAAGCCACATATCTGTCTATCTGGGCTTCTATTGAAAAATCAGTTGATGGCCTAAGGCTTCCCTCCCTGAATTCACTTCTAAGGTCAGGCATCTCTGACCTGAATTCACAGTTTCCTGAGCACTGGTTGCTGCTGCTCATGTGCCACCAGTAAGCTACTTTCATTGAACTTTCAGGGGAAAACATGACTGCTTCTGACTCTGTGGGGTCAGGGGAAACCATAATCCCCGCTTCTGTAACATTTATATAGCCTCCTGATTCTCCAATCAGTATGATTGCCTGCTTTGCAGTGCTTTCAATGCATCCTTCGATATACTGCTTTAATGGAAGAAGCTGGGCAGGGATTTCTTCAATAATTTTTTCAGGAGATTCTATTTGATCCCAAAAAGAAAGGTAGAAAAATAAAACTGATAGGATTATCAGGATAATTCCCAATATTATAAAAAGTGTTAACTGGCCTCTCTTTTTTAACATAATGCCTCTCTTTTTGGTTTTATACTCAGGGCTATATAAAATTTTTGCTTTTTATCTTATTAAAGAGCCTTTTTCAGAGCCAGGGGCTGTCAAATGCTCTTTTTTTGTCCTGAGGCTTTTGCCTTTGTATAATATTCTTTCTTTTTCATCTGTTATCATGCGGATGCTTGTGAATTCCTCAAAGCTTATTTCTTTTTCCGGATCTGGCTTAATCCCCTCTATGAATGCAAGGTCTCCGGGATTGCTCTTTTTAGCCTCAATAAGGCGGACTGTTTCTTTGCTGCCCTGCTTTTTTGCTGCTGCAAGAAGCATTCCCCTGCTCTCTATGCCCCGGAGATTTGCTGGCTGGAGGTTGTCGACTATGACTATTTTTTTTCCTGCAAGCTCTTGTTTTTTGTAATGGCCCCTGAGGCCTGCAACTATCTGCTTTTCTTCTTTTCCGGTGTTTATTTTAAGGACATAAAGCTTGTCTGCATCTGGGTGGTTTTCTGCTGAGATTATTTCTGCAACCCTGAGGTCTGCTTTTGAAAATTTATCTTTTAGTTCATTCTTTTCCTGGGATCCTTTGAATTTTTCCTTGAGCCCAAGGATCTGCTTCTGGCTGAGCTTTTCAAAAAGAAGCTCTGAACTTGAGATTTTATGGCCTTTTTTGATTGTGATTTTGCCCAGGCTGTTCCATTCTGGTTCTTTAATGTTAAGCTGCCTGCATATGCTTTCTGATGTATTCGGCATGTAAGGCCTTATGATTATTGAGAGGTCTTTTGCTATGTTTGCGCACTGTGAAAGGCATGTTGCTGCTTTTTCTTTGTGAGCAGATTTCCAAGGCTCGCTTTCCTGGAAATACTGGTTGCCTATTTTTGATACGAGCATGATTTCTTTCAGTGATTCTTTAAGCTGTATGTCACTCAGAAGCTCGTCTATTTTTTTGTATTTCTCGTTTATTCTTGCTATAATCTGCTCTTCTTTTCTGCCTGGTTGATAATCAGGGATCTCTGAACTGAAATTTGAGTTTATGAATGATACTGTGCGGTTTATGAAATTGCCTAGGTTTGCGACAAGCTCGTTGTTTATTTTTGCCTGGAAGTCATCCCACTGGAAGTCTGTGTCTGATTTTTCAGGCCTGTTGACCATTATGTAGTATCTCCATGCATCAGGGGGTATGCCTGTGCTCATTGCATCATTGCCAAAAACGCCCCTTCCTCTGCTTTTTGAGAACTGGCCGCCTTCATAGTTGATGTACTCATTTGATGATATTCTGTAAAGAAGGACATAATTGTCTCTTGTGCCTATAAGCATTCCCGGGAACATGATTGTGTGGAAGGGGATATTGTCTTTTCCCATGAACTGGACAAGCTTTACATCTTTTCCGTGCCACCATTCTTTCCAGTCTTTTCTGCATGCTTTTGTTATTGAGATATAGCCTATTGGGGCATCAAACCAGGAGTAAAAGACTTTTCCTTCAAAGCCTTTGAGCGGAACAGGGATTCCCCACTTAAGGTCACGGGTAATGCATCTTGGCTTAAGGCCTGCTTTCAGCCATGCTTCTGTCATTGTTTTTGCGTTTTCTGACCATTTTCCCTCAGCTGACTGCTTTTTTATCCATCTCTCAAGCTCTGGCTGCAGTTTTTCAAGGTCAATAAAGAGGTGCTCTGTGTCCTTATAATCAGGCATTGAGCCGCAGAGCTTGCATCTTGGCCCGATGAGGTCGTATGAATTCAGAAGCTCGCCGCAGTTTTCGCACTGGTCGCCTCTTGCGTTCTCGTATTTGCATTTAGGGCATTTTCCCTCGACAAACCTGTCAGCTAAAAACCTTTTGCAGCTTTTGCAGTAAGCCTGCTTTATCTTGTCTTTTTTTATGAAGCTGTTTTTGTACAGCTTGTTGAATATGTCCTGGGTTATCTCGCGGTTTTCTTCTGACGATGTTCTGCCAAAGCAGTCAAAAAAGCACTCAAACCATTCGTAAACCTGCTTGTGTATTCTGAAGTATTTGTCGCAGACTTCTTTTGGAGTTGTGCCTTCCTCTATTGCCTTTACCTCTGTTGTAGTGCCGTGCTCGTCTGTCCCAAGGACTGACAAAGACTCTTCTCCTTTCATTGCAAGGAATCTTTTGTAAACATCTGCGCTTATTACGCAAACCATTGTCCCCAAGTGGGGTATGTTGTTTGCATACGGAAGCGCTGATGTTACAAGATATTTGAATTTTTCAGGCCTGTTCATTTTCTGTATGTTTCGGCTTTTGGTTTGAATTTGTTGCATCAGGCAGTAAAATCTATTTCCTTCTTTATCTGTTTTCCGTCTATGTCAATTACTCTGATTATTTTTCCTTTTCTTTTTGAGGTTATTCTTGCCATTTCTGGATTGTTTTTATGCTCCTCGGGGATAACTATGCCCTCTATTATGTATGTGTGCTTTATTACAGCTGACTTGAAGTTTTCTACATCAAAATCAAACAAAAACTCTTCCTTAATTGCCTGAAAGTCTTCTGGGATAAATTTTGCTGACAAAAAGCCCTCGACAAGCTTTCCGGGCTTTGGGGCTGATTTTTTTACACTGAGGCTTCTTTTACCTGACTTTATATTAAGAAGCATTATAGCTGTTTCATTATATTTGCTTATAAGCTCTCTGAATTTTTCCGGCTGAAGCTGGGCCTCAAAGGTGTATTTTTTTCCGAATATTTTCTTGGGCTCAATTCCCATTTCCTTTAATTCAGGCGCAATTTTCTCTTTTGTGGTGATTGTGCCCTTGACAGTGGCTGGAGCGTCAATTAAATTAGCCATGATGTCGAGGATTACATCAAGGTATTCGAAGCCTGCCTTTACCTGCACAAAAGAAGATCCTTTTTTAACAGTGAATTCCTCTTTCTCAAAATCTCCTGCGCTGTAGCGTATAAATTTTCTGTGGGCTCTTTCATCTGGCTGTTTTTTTGCTATTGATTTTATAAAGTTAATGCTCATTTTATCACCCTGCTTGTTTATCTTAATTTTCTTTGCTGCATTGCTTATTATTGGCAGAACATTATTAGTATTTAAATATTGGGGAATTTTCAAAAAAAGCAGCTGATCTTGGGCAGAACAAAAAACTATTTAATAGTGGCAAAGAGGTTGTGCCATTATTGAGTTTAGAAATTTCTCGTCAATAAAGAACAAAACCTTTAAATATTAACTGAATTTAATTTAGTTTATGGCTGCAAAGATCAATGATAGAGATCTGATAAACAAGTTTGAGAGGGAAACTAATCTTCTAAGCACAAGAGCTGATGGGCTTGTTGATCTTGTTAAGAAAAAAAACGAGATTTCTTTTGACGAAGCTGCAAAGATTCTTGATGTCTCTCCGGAGACTGTTGAGGCCTGGGCAAATTTTCTTGAGGAAGAGAGAATTCTTTCAATAAAGTACAACTTTACCACTCCAATGATAAACCTTTTCCATGAGGGTGGCTCAAAAAAGACGCAGAAAATGACTAAATCTGAGCTAAAGATTTTTGAGGAAAAGAAGGATGGCCAGAAAGCAGGCAAAAAAGGCAAAGAGGGCGGTGGCGAAAGTTCATCTGAAGAAGAAGGGGAAAGCAAGGAGAAGATTGAAGAAATAAGATC
>PWVO01000075.1 GCA_003561825.1 Candidatus Woesearchaeota archaeon
AGATGTGCTTACTTATATATCTTTCTATTTCTTAGGAGCCCTTTGCTTGTCCAATTCATTTTCAAAAGCCAGATTGCAGAATTAAAACTGTTCTAATTTATAAATCGCAATAAAAACATTTATATACATAAATATCAAAAGCAATAGATTGAGGTGATAATAATGGTTAGCAGAGTAAAAACAGGCATCAAAGGCTTTGACAGCCTATTAGAGGGCGGGTTTCCAAAAAGCAGCACAATACTTCTGGCAGGCGGTCCCGGAACAGGAAAATCAATATTCTGCAGGGAATTTATCTACAGGGGCGCAATGCAGTTTAATGAAAAAGGCCTAATAGTAACATTTGAGCAGAGCAACAGGGATCTTATAGAAGAGTCCGAGCTGCTCGGCTTTGACTTTAAGAAGCTCATCAAGCAGGAAAAAGTCTTCATGCTTAATGTTCCTGGAGAAAAAATAGACAAAAACACAATAAAGGATATATTAAGCATTTGCAAAAAGAAAAAAATCAAGAGACTTGCAATTGACTCACTTACAACACTTTCTACAAATGCCCCGATATATTCAGAGATAAGCAAAATCTCTATGAAAGATGTAATCGGTGAAAACACATTTTTCTCTCCGCCCATACTAGGAGAGAACATAACACGCAGGTTCCTTTATAGGTTTATAAACACACTCAAAAGCAATGAAGAACTTACAACCCTTTTGGTTTCAGAGGCACCTGAAAAAGAGGAGTATCTTTCAAGAGACACTGTTTCTGAGTTCCTTTGCGATGGAGTCCTTTTATTCACATTCCAGAGCATGGGAGGAGCATACTCAAGGAGCATGCTTATCAGGAAGATGAGAAAAACCAAGAACAACGAAGATCTTCATCCCTTTGAGATAACCAAGAAAGGCATAGCAGTGCATAACATTTAATTGGAGAATTTTTTATTTATCTTTTAAATATGAAAGGAAAAACAGAAAAAAACGAAAAAGGATTTACCCCTCCACCAGAGATTTTACAGAGAGTGTTGGGTTTTAAAGCTATTGAGCATAAGGATGGAAAAATATTTATCTGGGGGTTGGGTGGCTCTTTTATACCTTATCCTACAACAATCTTTCTTTTAAGGCTTTTGGAAAAAGAATTTGGTCAGGAAAAAGCAGCTAATATTTTTTATACAATTGGCAAAATACAGGGAGCTCAGACCTTTGAGTTAATAACTAAAAAGTTTGGTTATGCAAAAACAATTAGAGAAAAATCAAATCTATTGAGATTTAATCAGGGACAATCAGATGTAGCAGGGAATGGTCACATCGAATGGAAAATTATAGATTTTGAGAAGAACTTTTTTTCTGCAAAAGGTGCAACACCATATGCTCAGGAATATTTGAAATTATTTGGTTTGCAAAAAAATGGTGTTGATTTTTTTATGGTTGGACAAGCAGCAGGCATTATAGAATCAGTAACAAATAAAAAAATGAATGCTTTTGAAACACAATGTGTTGCTTGTGGCAAGCAGTTTTGTGAGGCAATTGTTTTTAGTTCAGATAAGAAATCTAAGTTTTCTAAATACCCAAATTACAGAGAATTCAAAGAAATTGACCTAAATAAATTAGGAAGCTTGATTGAGCCAAGGCTTGCATATTTACATTAAATTTTTATGATGTTGCTTGGTTTACTAAATAATTTCTTAAATTTGTCAGAAACTTCTTTTTGAGGACTGCATACCATTGGAATTGTAACTCTTCTGAATTTAGGGTAATAAATAGGATGGCCTGCAATCTTATAGCCAATCTTAGAGAAAACCACTATATTTTCAGGAAGTTCGAGGCTGCTGATGTCATCTTTTTCTGATTGACTATAAAGCGGAACTTCTATCTTTGAGGGGATTTCAATGGAGTTCTTTGGAATTAAATTATATTTATCATGAACAAGACCCTTTCTTCTTGCAATTTCATAAAGTATCTTTGAATCCTCAATACTATCAGTATTAGGAGCTGCCATTGTAATTGAATTATAAATTCCTTCTTTTGTGAAATACTGGTATGTTGCTTTCCATAAGTTGAATATTACAGACTCTTTTCTATGTTCTTTTAAAACAGAGGACCTTGCAATCTCTCCCAGATTTACATTCTCCTTATAAAAAGGTAAATAATCAAAAAGATTTTCTCCAGCAAGTCCATAAAGGAAATTTTTTCCGTCAGTTAGCTCTTTTGTTCTTTTTTGTATTCTTACTGTCCCTATAACCTCTTTGTCTTTAACTGCAATTAAATGCTCGGAAAAATTATCATAAATATCTTTCTCAAGTCCTCCTTTGCAAAGCTCTTTTGGAATTGTTTTTAATTCATCAACAAAAACTTTATACCTTACATTATAGGCTGCTTCTCTTTCTTCTTTTGTTTTAGCTAATCTTATTTCTAATGACATATTTAAAACCGAAGTTTTTTTCTATTTATATGAGCTTTCTGAAGCAACCCTCTCACTGGCCTTATTGACCTTTCCATAAAATGCCCTTAAAAAATCATAATTGCATGATATCATTGATATAATGCTCTCTTTCTTGAATTCAGCAGCACCTTCCCTGCCTTTGTATCCAGCATTTCTCAACATCAAAAAATGCTCATCACTGAGGTCAGTTATAATCCCAAGCTTCTTAACATCTTTTCTCATATCATCATTAAGGTCAAGAGCCTCCTTGGCACTCATGCCATTAAGGCCTATCTTAGGATGCCTCCACATCTTTCGCGGAAGATGAAAAAGATACTCAACATGCATCATCTCTTTAGCTATCATGGCCTTTCTCTCCTCCCCGGAAACATTCCCTCCAGTATAACTAAACCCATATCTCTCATCATTAAACCACTCAGACCCTGCAAAAGGAGCAGGTGGGCTTGGCAAAACAGAATCAGGCATAGTTTCCTCAATCAGTTTCATGCTATCTCTCAGGCCCTGCTCAAGAGAAATATCATACAGAGCAGGATGCGGGTAAATAAAGCTCAGGCTGATATCAACATCAACACCTGTTTTCAAGGAAGCCTTCCTGACAGCTTCTATTGTGTAAACAATGTCCTCTTTTTTAGCTCCCTTGTTCATAACCCTTCTCAAAATCTCGTCATTTCCTGATTCAGCGCCAATAAAAACTGCCCTAAGCCCTGACTCAATAAGCCTTGAGTATTTTTCAATATTATCCTCAAGCCTGGCCTTTGCATCTGGCTCACACCTGCTGAAAAAAGAATACCGAGCATTAAGCCCTCTTTTAATAATCTCATCTGCAATTGCAACAGAATCATCAAGAGAATTGCTTCCAGAGCTGAACCTGAAAAGCCCCACTCCTTTTTCAGTAAAATAACTTATCTCATCAGCAACCCTCTCAGGAGTGTTCGCCATATAATCCTTGTAAATATTCCTGTAATCGCAAAAGCTGCATTTATTGTAAGGGCATCCAAGTGCATCATTAATAATAGCAACCTTCACCCTGCCAGAAAAACCATTCTCATGCATTTGCCTTGGCTTTTCCCCAATAGGCACATTAACAACAGGGCTTTTAACAACAATGCCTTCCTCAACATAAGCAAGGTTAGGAATCCTGCTTTTTTTAATCTCCCTTAAAATATCAGCCTTTTTCATTCCACCTGCTTTCATCTCATCTGCAATACCTGCAATCTGCAAAAGAGCACTTTCCCCATCCGAAAGAACAACAAGGTCAGCATTAGTGTCCATTACAAAAAAATCCTGGTAAATGCTTGGATGCGGCCCACCATGCACAGTAATAATCTCAGGATCAGCTTCAGCAACAATTTCATTCAGCTTTTTGGCCCATTTGTAGGAGTCTCCATACCACACCTTAGTTCCGAGCACAGAAACATTATTCAATTTAGCCTTCTCAGCAACATACTCAAAGTATTTTCCCATCTTTCTATTTTGATTAGAGGAAAGAATCTTCTGGAGTGCAACATAAGAAACATTATCAAAAAAAGAGGGTTTTTTCCCTATACTCTCAGCCTCAATAAACTTTCTTGCAATCTTCTCAAGAGCAGAAGGTATTCTTCTGTTTGAAATAGACTCATAAAAATTAAGATTTCCCCGGTCTTCAATAATAGCCCTAAAGCCTTCCTGCTTTAAGCCAGACTCAAGTATAGAGATTCCATTCTCAATAAAGCAGTCAGTAACACTCCTGAGCCTTGGCGTTCTGCTGTTATAAATTAAAACAGGATATTTAGGCATTTTCAATATGTATCTATTGTTAAGTTATAAACATTTCGATATTTTTGCATATTTAATGCAAACACATAATCTTAATCAATGCAACTAAATCAATAAATCTTAAGAGCAATAAAAGTCCGGACAATGCTCAATATTAAGCCTGTGGCCTTCTGACAGCATATCAGCCAGATTCTCATAAAAAACATTCCTAGACCAATAAAAAGAACCCTGAAGACTGCCAGAATTAAGATTCTCTTTAAACCCCTCTGTTTCATCCCTCGGAACAAGATCAAGCCTTTTTTCAAGATTCTTCTTTCCCTTGTTTGGGTTAATTTTTTCATCTAGCTTTGCATACCTTTTGCCCGATTTCTCGTCACCACTTAAAACATTTTTTAATCCCTGGCTTTTTTCCTCATTAGTCTTATGGAAATAATTGCTAAACCTTTCGATTCCAAAACCTGAAATTATTCTAAAAGCCTGATATAATTCTCCTGATTCAGCATTCTCATTAATGCCTTTCCAAGCCCTTATGTATTTCTGGTCAGGATTATTAACATTTAAGATGTGGTATTTCATATCATAAAGAAACTGAGCAGCCGCAATCCTTTCATCAGCATCGAGAGGAAGCCTATTTAAAGTAGGAAAATTAAACATTCCAATTGATGAGGATAAAACAGTAGAATCTTGAAAAACCTTCTTAAGGTAATTAACAGGAATTATTCTTGTCATAAATAATTATTAAGCAAGGCAGTATTTAAATCTTTTGGAATTTAGCTACTGCCTAGTAACATATCCCGCATTTTTTAAAAACTCTGAAAATTCTTCAGTCTTCTTAGAAAGCTCATCATAAAGATGCCTAGAAATCTCCTTTGATACAGGAAGATACAGAATTTTTGTTTCAATAAGCTGTTTAATGTATTTCTTGCGCAATTCTTTGGTTATTGTAATAGAGCAGCAGGAAAGATTATTTATCCTGTCATGAATCTTAATTACCTTAGAAATATATGGCCATTCATTTACCTTCTTAATATCTAATCTCAGCTCTTCTCTAAATCCTATCCTTTTTGGAGAATATCCTCTTTTTTTTGGCTTGCTCAAAGGCTTAACAAGATTATAAACTCCATGGCCAAAAGCCTCAATAAACTCTTCATCATAGATTGACAAGCTGTCCTCAAGAGTATCGTGCAGCAAAGCAGCAGCCACAACATCTTTTCGTACTTCCATCTTCTTTATATCTTTAAGAAACTCAACAACAGAAAGAGTAACAGGGTAAATATGCTGCTCAAGATAAGGAGTCCCGTCATCTCTTCTTTGCAAAAAATGAGTATTGTAAGCTTCTTCAAAAGCACCTTCTATTAATTTATTAGGATAAAGCTCTATCTCAACAAGCTTCTTTATAAGACCATCTTTAGACAAATAAGGACTTTTCATCTATACTGCTAAGTGTTTTATATTTTAAATCTTTCCCAAATGGTTTAACTACCAACAAGTAATTAAAAAACAGAAAGATTTAAATATAAGCAAATAAAAATTATTATTGGAGGTATAAAAAATGGGTAAAATAAAAGAATTTTTTAAAGATTTAATGGATTATATGAAAAATCCGCAGGTTAGCTATGAAAACAGACCAGAAGGCCTAAAAGCTCTTGATAATC
Organism: Candidatus Woesearchaeota archaeon; assembly: GCA_003561825.1. Taxonomy (GTDB): domain Archaea; phylum Nanobdellota; class Nanobdellia; order Woesearchaeales; family CG1-02-33-12; genus PWVO01. The sequence goes on from PWVO01000075.1 coordinate 5,839, forward strand.
TTCAAAATGGAGAAATCATTGAGCTAGCAAGAGTAAAGCCAAGAAAAATCTTAGGCCCCTTGTTTGGAATAGAGCAGATTGTTAAAGAACCAGTCTATTTCAGAGGCATAAAAGAGAATATCACTGAATCAGAAACAGAAGATGGGCCTGTAAAAATGCTTGACTTATATAGGACAAAGATATTTTTTTCTGAATCAGAAAGTGAAAGCCTTGGAGGCTCAGGCCTGACAAAAAGAATAAGGGCAAGCAATATTGTAAGCATTAATAGATATAAGGTTAATAATGCAAAGCAATACCTCGGAACAAAAGTCCTGCAGCCAGCTTAATTTCTTAATTTTTTGATTTTTAATCCGCAAATTTTTTATAAGATTAGTTCTTTCTGGGCGGTGGGTGATAAATTGAAAAGCAAAAAAATGCAAATCAGAGCAATAATCCCCAGTATATTTCTGTGTTTTTTGATACTGGCAGTTGCTTCAGGCTGCTCTGAGCCGCAAGAGGCCACGCTGCCAGAAGGCATTACAGATGACACAGCTCCGGTTACACAAGACCCAGTCCAGGACACAATAGATGATGTTCCTGATCAGCATTATGCTGGCATAATCGCATCAGTAAATGGAGAAGACATAACACAAGAGGACATTGAAGAATTCACTCTTATGATGCCCCACCTTGCAGGAGCTGGCCAGGACCAGATCATCAGTGAGTTAGTTGCTCACAAGCTTCTTCTCCAGGAAGCACAAAGAAGAGGAATAAGATACAGTCCAGAAGAAATAGAAGAAGCCTTAAGCGAGATCTACCAGGATCCATTATTGCTTGAAAACATACCTGATGACCAGTACCAGATACTCTTAAAGCAGCAGGAGCAGCAGATGATTTTCTTCAGCCTTGTTGATGCAAGTGTTACAGAACAGGAAGCACTTGAGTATTACCAGGAAAACGAACAAATAATCCAAGCAACTTTTGGGGATGTCAGCTTTGATGAAATCAAGGAGGACTTAATCCAGGGCCTTAAGTTTGAAAGAAAAAACCTTGCACTCAATGCCCTTGCAAATGAGCTTATGGAACAAGCAGATATTGTTTTTTATTAAAGGGCCAGGCCCTTTTTTTCTATATTTTAATATTATTAAGGTGCTCAAGCCTCCTGCGCGCATCTATTGAATTAGAGAACTTTCTCCAGAAAACCTTTGAAAGCCATTCTGCCCATGATTTATCATTTATTGTGTAAAAAATAAAAGCTTTCTTGTTCAGCTCATTTATCTTGCCAGTAGGCTCACTTACTTCTTTAAGGCGGATAACCCTATTGTCAATAATTACTCCCCTTAAAGCATGCACATCATGCCTTATCTCTATCCTCTCAGCACCCTGCCTGAAATTCAGTGAAAAAAGCTTTTCTACATTTTCCCTGCCTGCAATATCAACCCTTGAAAGAGCCTTTATCGTAACCTTTTTTTTAACCAGCTCCTTAAATATTTCAATAAAATCTTTTTTATCATGCCTTATATTAAGCATAGAAAGATTTCCTGAAAAAACCAGAACCTGCTTTTTAGCACTCAGAAGTATTCTTATAAAATCATCCATGTTTTCAGACTCTTTGCTGCAGACATCAACATCCCTGTTTTTCTCAGGCACATGCTGAAAAATATCAAATGCAGAAAAATCCTCTTTTCTTTTGGATTTCATGATATCCTGCTCAAGCTTTTCCTGAAAAACATTGCTTGAGGCCTTTTCAGCAGAAGACCAGTAAGCAATCTTTAAAGCCCCCCTTGTTCCGCCCCTGAAAACCCTTGTTGAGACAGTTCCCAGATCATTTTCAATCTCTTCAATATACCTGTCAGCAGTCCTCCAGTTCTTGCCAATATGCAGCGCAATCTCATTTATGCTCCTTGGCTTTGAATAAACAAACAACTCTATTTTCCTAATAATCTCCGGGTTTAGCATACTATTGTAATATCCTGCATATATATAAGCCTTTTCATAAAATACAACTATATTGACAATTCCATGCCAGAAAAATATAACTATAATACAACTCTATAATCTTTGCATAAATAAGCCAGGAGATTATAAGAAATGCCAAAGATTATTTTAGAAAAAAGCCAGAATTTTGACCTGGCAGGAGAATACATCAAAAAAACCTTAAAACAATTTTTTAAGAGGGAATTCAGAAGCATAGAAGAGCTTGTATCAGAGCTATACAAGCAAGACAGCCACGGAGTTTCAAACCTCCCTAGAATTGTTTATTTTCCAAAAGAAAAAACAGTTGAGATAGATACTCTTCCATTTACAATTAAGGAATGGCCATTGTATTACCAGGAGGATCCCATTTACGGGAAATATGAGATTGCAAGAGCCAAGGTAAAAGATAGTGCTAATTAGATCAAATTCATAAAAAACAACCATAAAATGCAAAAAAGTGTAGAAAAACATGACAATAATACAACTCTGTAAAAAAGTTAGAAATTAAAATAATGAGGCAGTCTGAAATGAAAAACCCAAAACAGCCTGAAAATGAAACCGCATGGGAAGGAATATCTGATATTATAAAAAAATGCGAAATCTTTTTCAAATCTTTGTCTGAATATCTGGAGAAAAATCCTTTACATAACAATTACCTTATCTTATCTGATTCAGAAATTATTCTTCTGTATCATAAAAAGCCCCAGGGCACTTACAGTTGGCAAACAAACAACCCCCCTGAGAAGCAATATAAAACAATACAAAGTCAATTAGATAGAAAATTCATTAAGTCTTTTGAGGGATGGTTTTAGGGAGAGAAAATGAACAAAAAATGCATACAAAAAGAAAAATTCCCCTTTGAATGCAGCCTTCAGGAATACACTTACAGAAAAAACCTGCTGAAAGCAATTTTGCTTTCTTCTGTGTCTGAAAAGAACTGCAAATTTCCAACAATAGAAGGATTTATCCTATGCGAGCTGGTAAACGGAGTAATAGAATACATTGGCGGAAATGCAGGCCTAGCTTCATATCAGAGCTTTCCATCCAGGGAATGCGCTTTGGACGAGCTTTACACATACTTAAGGCAGGAAATAGATAATAAAGAAACAGGCCTTGCACCCAAAGTAAAAGAAGCCCTGCTTAGCATGTGCGAGCCTTACTGGGCATCTGATTGGGATGGAAGCCATGCCAACACACAGCTTTATGACTTCATATGCGGAGTTGGAGACAGGGGAATAAGAAAAGTAAGCAGAATGGAGGAAACATTCACATTATCGCAGGGGATTACAATAAAACTGGAAAAAGAGTTCTTTCCAAAACTTTCAGGCCAGGAAAAAAAAGACATTCAAGGCATAGGCAAGGCAATGAGAAAATACATTGACAAAGATTTAGAATATATTGCGCATACATACTACTGGTAAT
>PWVO01000200.1 GCA_003561825.1 Candidatus Woesearchaeota archaeon
ATAAAAAGCTCATCAGATATCTTTGCCCTTTCCTTCTTGCTTTCATCTAAGGAATTTCTGCTTTTTTCAGTTTCAGCAAACTCATCAGACTTCATAATCTTTTTAATTTCCTCCTCCATTTTAGCATTCTCAGCAGCCTTCTCCCTGATCATTCTTTCAGCTTCCCCTGCCTCTTTTTCAAGCTCAGCTACCTTCCTCTGCCTGTTCCCCACCTGTTCAAGAAGCCCCTTTGCCTCAATAAGCCTGTACATCTCAGAATCTTTTATTCTCCTCTCAAAATCATCAACAGCTGCTGACATCTTTCTAATCTCATCCGCAACAGCATAAGACTCATTTGCGAAAAACTCCTGCAGCACAGAGTACGGCTTTTTAGTTGATTCAGCATGCGACGCAACAAGTCCCTTAATCTCATTTATTTTTTCAATTGCCCCAAAAGGCCCCTCAGCCTCGGAAAGCCTTTTTTTTATGTCAGCAGTGAGCTGCTTTGTCTTTGCTGAAAAAGCAGACCTGTTTCCTTCCATTATAGACATAGCCCTAGGTGGAATATTCTTATTCTTCAGCTCAGAAGCCTCAAGAACATTGCACTTATCATTAATCCTCTCAAAATAGGCAGAAAGCCTTTCATAAAAGCCCCTGACTTCTGGGCTGATATCAGATTCTTTAATCCGCCTCTCCAGAAACTCCTCAAGCTGCTCTTTTCTTAGAATTTCCCTTTCCTTTTTTTTCCCGAAAAATCTCTCAAAAAATCTAGCCATGTTAACCAAATTCAGATCTCTCTCATCTTTCCGCCCGAGGAATCAACAAGCCTTACACCAAGCCCCAGCCTGAGCATCGCTGAAAGAATAGCCATATGCTCCTTTCCAGTTCCGGAAACAAGATTAAGCGCAATCTCAGTGTCAGCAACCTTCCCGTCCATCTCTTTCACAATCCCATTTACAATCTCAGGAATCTCCTTCTCAAAATCAACCTTGACAATATTAACATCCCTGTTGCACCTAAACTTCTGGCTGCCAAACTCATTTGTAATCACAAAAACACTTTCCCATTCACAGCTGGATATAAGCTCATTTATATAATTCCATGTGCCCTTTCCAGTGCTTACGCAGACAACAAGATGAGTCATATTTTTCCATAATCGCGCATCATATAAATATCTTTTCACAACATTTTTAAATAACCCAAATTTATTCTTTCACATGATTACTCCAATTGAAATCCTTCGCCTTGTAATAATGACATTGGCCCTCGGATTTATATTCAAAGACATACTAAAAGTGCCCTCGTCTTATGACCCACTTAAGAAAAAAGCCATTAACTACCACGACTTCCTTTTTGCTTCAATAGTTGTTGCCCCGGCAATCATCCTCCACGAGATGGCCCACAAATTTGTTGCTGTCTTTTTCGGCCTTAGCGCAGAATTCCACGCCCATTACCTCGGATTAGGGCTCGGGATATTCCTCAGGCTGATTGGCTCCCCTTTCCTTTTCTTTGTTCCTGGCTTTGTCATGGTCGAGGGAGCATCTCCTTTGCAGCATTCAATAATAGCAGTTGCAGGCCCGCTGATGAATCTGGCATTATGGATTGCAGCAGCCCTGCTTCTCAGAAGCTCATTAAAAATAGAAGGAAAGTCAAGAATGGCCCTTCACCTGACAAAGCAGATAAACATGCTCCTTTTCATATTCAACATGCTTCCAATACCGGGCTTTGACGGCTATCATTTCTTTACAGGCATGTATCAAGCCTTTTTCTGAAATCACCTCAGGAATTAAATAAAAAACTGATTTTCTTATCAGTTTTAAACCCCATCTTTTTCCATCTTTTGCCACACACCGGGAATTACCAAAACATTTATTAATAGCTGTTTTTTCCATGCTTTCCATGTCAGAAAAAAACCAGAAAACTGAGAAACAGGAAAAAAGCCTTAAAAAAAGAATAGTGGAAAATTTCTCAAAAACATACGAGAAAGACTACAAAAAGCTTCTAATAATCCCATTCCTGATACTACTATTGTCTTTAGCATCATTAGGATATAAATATGCATCAGAAGGAGAGTTTTTTAATAAGGATGTTTCACTAAGCGGAGGAGTTGTGATAACAATAAACACACAGGAGATTGAAGCATCATCAGTTGAGCAGCACCTCCTGTCAGAGTTTCCAGGGTCTGACATATTAGTAAGGACAATAACAAGCCTTGGCGAGCAGGCAGCCATAACTGTAGCTTCCTCTGACCTTGATTCAGACACATTACTCAAAAGCCTAACAAATGCCTTCGGCACCCTTGATTACAGTATTGAGGAAATGGGGCCTACACTTGGCCAGAGCTTTTTCAGGGAAACATTCATCGCTGTACTCTTTGCATTCATTTTCATGGCAGGGGTTGTGTTCTTTTATTTCAGGCAGCCAGTCCCATCTTTGGTAATAATGCTTTCAGCAGTATCCAACATGATAGTCACAATTTCAGTGATAAACCTTCTTGGAGTAAGGCTCTCAACAGCAGGCATTGCAGCATTTCTTATGCTTATTGGATACAGTGTTGATACAAACATACTTCTTTCAACAAAAGTCCTCAAGAGAAAAGGCGGGACAGTTTCAGAAAGAGTTCTCGGAGGCATGGGAACAGGCCTTGTAATGACAGCCACAACACTCACAGCAATCATAATAGCATTCACATTTTCACAGTCAGACTCCCTTAAGCAGATAATGCTTATACTGATGATTGGGCTGATGATGGATGTCCTTAACACATGGATCCAGAATGCAGGCATACTAAGGCTTTATCTAGAGAGGAAAGCAAAAAATGCAAAAAGCTAAAAAGCTGATAACCAACTTTAGGATAATAATCCTACTGATACTTCTAGTTTCAGCAGTGGTAGCCATATGGCCTAATCCATTTGCCCGCGGAGTTGCAATAAGAAATGTAATCTCAAACTCCTCAGCAAGCATTGCAGGCATAGAAAGCCCGCGCCCTAATATCCCTCCGATGAGCAGAGAGCGCATCCTAACAATGAATGGCCAGCCAATAGACACAGTAGCTGACTACTATGCTTTTGAGTCCGGGCTTGCAGAAAACAGGACAGTTATAATTGAAACAAACAGAGCCACTTACAGGCTTGTCACAAAATACCTCACAGAAAACATATTTGATGAAGAAAAAAACGAGACAATAACAATAGTCCATGACGAGGCAATTGACCTTGGGCTTCGCGTTTATAGCGCACCAACCACAAACATAAGAAAAGGCCTTGATCTCCAGGGCGGAACAAGAGTGCTTCTTGAGCCAGATGAAAGAGTGACAGCAGACCAGATGGACCTCATAATTACAAACATAGAAGAGCGCCTTAATGTTTTTGGCCTGAGCGACATTATAGTAAGGCCTGTCTCAGACCTTTCAGGCAACCAGTATGTGCTTGTTGAGGTTGCTGGAGCAACAGAAGAGGAAGTCAGATATCTTGTTTCACAGCAGGGAAAGTTTGAGGCAAAAATAAAGGACAATATCGTATTCAGTGGCGGAGAAGACATAACAGAGATATGCCGCACAGCAGATTGCTCAGGCATAGACCCAAGCTACGGATGCCGCAGGGCAAACGGCCAGTGGATATGCCGCTTCAGGTTTTCAATTGGCCTGACATCAGAAGCAGCCCAGAGGCAGGCAGACCTAACAAGAGACCTTGATGTAATAACAATTGACGGCCAAAGCTATCTCAATGAGACAATTGACCTTTATCTTGACGGAGTTCTTGTAGACTCACTTAACATTGGATCTGAGCTGAGAGGCCGCCCATCCAGAGACATCCAGATCTCAGGATCAGGAATAGGAATAACACAGCAGGAAGCATTTACAGAGGCAATATCAAGCATGAAGAGGCTCCAGACAATACTTGCAACAGGCTCATTGCCAGTAAGCTTAGAGATAGTAAAAACAGACACAATCTCACCTTTCCTCGGAGACGAGTTTATCAGAAATTCAATTCTTGTTGCATTTCTGGCTATAATCGCAGTTTCAGTCATAGCTTTTGTGAGATACAGAAGATTTGAAATCTCAATCCCAATGGTAATAACCCTGCTTTCAGAGCTGTTGATAATCCTCGGGTTTGCAGCACTGATTGGATGGAACATAGACATAGCAGCAATAGCAGGAATAATCATTGTAGTAGGCACAGGCGTAGACCACCAGATAGTAATCTCTGACGAGCTTCTCAAAAAAGAAAAACAGACATTCTTCAACTGGAAAGAAAGAATAAACAATGCATTTTTCATAATAATTGCAGCATGCCTCACAACAATAGTGGCAATGATCCCCCTTATGAGCGCAGGTGCCGGGCTTCTGAGAGGATTTGCTATCACAACAATAATCGGCATCTTAGTGGGTGTTCTTATTACAAGGCCTGCCTTTGCCTCAATAATAGAAATACTGCTCAAAGACAAGCTGTAGACAATGATAATCACAATCTCAGGCAAGCCAGGAGCAGGCAAAAGCACCATAGGCCATCTTCTTGCTGAAAAATTAAAATACAAGTACTATGACATAGGCCAGGTCCGCAGGAAAATGGCAGAAGACATGGGCCTAACCCTTCACGAGCTGAACGAGCTTGGCGAGAAAGACCATTCAACAGACACTATCCCAGACAGGTTTGCAGAAGACATAGGCCAAAAAAACCAAGACGCAGTAGTAGTAGGCAGGACATCCTTCCATTTTATCCCCCACTCATTCAAGGTATTTCTTGATGTGCATCCAGAAAAAGCAGCCCACAGGATAATAAAGCACAATAGAAAAGGAGAGGAATATAAGGGCATTCTTCATGCAATAGAAAAGATCAGAAAAAGGCAGGACTCTGATGCAAAAAGATTCAAAGAATACTACAAACTGGATGTTTTTGACCTTTCGCAATATGACTATGTGATAGACACCACAGATTTAACAAAAGAGCAGGTTGTTGACAAAATCATAAAAAAAGCAAATTCTATTATAAAGAAAAAATCCGATAGCTTTATAAAGGAACACTAAAACATAGCTAATGTTTCTTTCTGTATAAAGGTGGTCAGATTGGTTAAGAAAGGAGATTTTGTAGAAATAGAATACACAGGCAGGATAAAAGAAGAAAACACTGTTTTTGACACAACAGATGAAAAAACAGCAAAAGAAAGCAGTATTTATGACCCCAAGGCACAGTATGGGCCCATAATAGTCTGCATTGGCCAGTCCCATGTGCTGAAAGGCCTTGATGAAAGCCTTGAAAACAAGGACATAGGCAAAGAGTATAAGGCAGAATTCGGGCCAGAAAAAGGCTTTGGAAAAAAAGACGCAAAACTAATAAGGCTTGTTTCAACAAGCAAATTCACAAAGCAGAACATAAACCCTGTTCCAGGCCTGCAGATAAACATGGACGGCGCAATAGGCACTATCAGGACAGTAAGCGGAGGAAGAACCCTTGTTGACTTAAACCACCCACTCTCAGGCAGGGATCTAGTATATAAATTTAAAATATTAAGGCTTGTTGATGATGACTCTGAAAAGCTAAAGTCACTTCTTAAGCTAAATCTCGGCATAGATGACGCACAGGTCTCATTGTCAGAGGGAACAGCTTCAGTAGCACTCAAAAAAAGCTTTCCGTCGCATGTTGAAAAAATAGTGGCAGATATGGCAAAAAACCTGATCCCAGGCATAAAAGCTCTTAAATTTTCAGAAAACAAAAAAGAAAAGCCCACTGATGCCAAACAAAAACCAGAGGAAAAATCCCATGAAAAAGGCAGCAGCAATGGTGAAAAGCCATCAGATAAGCCTTAAAACCCTGAATTTCGACAGTTTTAAATATAAGTAATAAAATAATAATTTCAGGCCTTAATACGGGGTGGAAAAATTGAATGATTTTATTCAGGAAGACTCTAAAGAAAACATAATAGAAGAAGCAAAGCCTAAAAGAAAAGTAGAGATAGACGCTGAGCTTGAGGAAATGCTTTCAAAGCACAAAGCAACAATAAAAGTAATTGGCGCAGGCGGCGCTGGAAACAACACAATAAACAGGATAAGCGAAGTAGGTATAGTTGGTGCTGAGACAATAGCAATAAACACAGATGCCCAGGATCTGCTTTACACAACTGCAGACAAAAAAATCCTCATAGGCAAGGAATTCACTCACGGACTTGGCGCAGGCTCAAACCCAAAAGTAGGCGAGGAAGCAGCACGTGAAAACGAGCAGGATATAAAGCACGCGATACAGGGCGCAGACATGCTTTTCATAACATGCGGCCTGGGTGGCGGAACAGGAACAGGCGCAGCCCCGATAATAGGCGAAATAGGCAAAAAGCTTGGCTCACTTGTTGTAGGCGTTGTAACAATACCATTCTCAGTAGAAGGCCAGAGGCGGTATGAAAACGCAGTAGAAGGCCTTGAAAGAATGGAAAACATTGTTGATACTCTTATTGTAATACCAAATGACAAGCTGCTTGAGATTGCCCCTGATCTGCCGTTGCACACAGCATTCAAGGTAGCAGATGAGATACTTACAAACGCTGTAAAAGGCATAGCAGAGATGGTTACAAGGCCAGGCCTCATAAACCTTGACTTTGCAGATATAAGAGCAATAATGACCGGCGGCGGAGTCGCGCTCATAGGCGTAGGCGAGTCAGATTCAGAAAACAGGGCAGTTGAGGCAGTTGAAAAAGCAGTCTCAAACCCCCTGCTTGATGTTGACATCTCCGGCGCTAATGGCGCTCTGATAAATGTCTCAGGCGGCCCAGACATGACACTTGACGAGGCAAGGAGAGTAGTTGAAAACATCTCAGAAAAGCTTGACAGCGATGCAAAGCTGATATGGGGCTCTCAGATCCTTGATGATTTGCAGAACACAATAAGAGCTATGCTAATAGTCACAGGAGTCAAGTCATCCCAGATCTTCGGGTCAGGGATTGGGGTTTCAAAAAGAAAAAAACAGGAAATGGGCTCAGAGCTCGGAATAGATTTTGTTGATTAAAATGAAAAGCATTATTAACAGGTTAAAAAGCTTTATAGTAGAGTGCAAAAGAGTATTTAGAGTAACAAAAAAGCCAACCAATGAAGAATTTAAAATAATAGTAAAAGCATCAGGCGTAGGCATACTTATCATAGGAATAATTGGCTTTATAGTTAAAACAGCATTTGACGCTTTGTTCTAGGTGCTTAAAATGGAAGAAAAACCACACATCTTTATACTAAGAACTACTGCAAACAGGGAAGACCAGGTAATGGACTTTGTTACCAGCAATGCCAGGAAAAAAGGCATGGAGGTTTTTTCACTTACACACCCCCATGGCATGAGGGGTTATGTCTTTATTGAGGCAGCAACAAGGGCAGAAGCAGAGCAGGCAGCTTACAATGTGCCATATGCAAGGGGAATTCTTCCAAAAGAAATAGACTACAAGGAAATAGAGCACATGCTCGAAGAATCAAAAAAAGTAGAGATGAACATAAAGAAAAACGACATAGTAGAGATCATCTCAGGCCCTTTCAAGAGAGAAAATGCAAAAGTCACAAGAATAGACCGCTCAAAAGAAGAAGTAGTTGTAGAGCTTCTTGAGGCAGCTGTAGCAATCCCCATAACAGTAAAAATGGACACAGTAAAAGTCGTAAGGCGCGAAGGAGAGGAGGAAAAGCCGAACACAGCCTGATTCTCTAGCACAAGATTTATATATGTTTCGTTAGTTCCAGATTAAAATGCCAACAAAAACAATTGAAGCACTTATTGAAGGCGGCAAGGCCACAGCAGCCCCGCCACTAGGCCCGGCCTTAGGCCCATTAGGCTTAAACATAGGCCAGGTAATCTCAGAAATAAACAAAAAAACAGCCGGCCTCAAAGGCATGCAAGTCCCTGTAAAGGTTGCAGTTGATGATTCAACAAAAGAGTTCACAATCTCTGTAGGCACTCCGCCATGCTCTTCCCTAGTTATAAAAGAGGCAGGAGTCCAGAAAGGCTCTTCAAACCCAAAAACAGACTTTGTTGCAGACCTCAAGATAGAGCAGGTAATCAAGATAGCAAAAATGAAGGAAGACTCAATGCTCGGCAAGACACTCAAGGAGAAAGTAAAAGAAGTTGTCGGAACATGCAGGTCAATGGGAATCCTTGTAGAGGGAAAGCCCGCATCAGATGCAATCAAGGAGATAAACAGCGGCGCATTTGACAAGGAAATAAAGGAAGAAAAGACCGAGATTTCCGCGCAGGAAATGAAAGAGCTTGAGGAAGAAAAGAAAAAGCTCGCAAAAGAGGCAGAAGAGAGAAGAGAAGAGTTTGTCAGCAAAGGCAAGGAAATAATCGCACACATGCAGGGCAAGGAAAGAGGCGCAATAAAGACAAAGATGGTTGAGGCAGGAATCCCAGTGATAATAATAGATGAGCTCCTTCCAGTAGAGGAAAAAGCAGAAGCAGGCAAGGCTGGCGAGAAAAAGCCAGAAGCACCCAAAAAATAAGACTTTCTTAATCTTTAATTTTTCCGTCGGAAAAACCCAAAACAAATACATTTAAATATAAGCTTAATATTATAGCTTCTAGTTTCAAAAGAGGTGGTTATAACATGGCAATAAATTCTAAGAATGATGCAGCAAAAGCATTAATGGATGTTAATCCTGAGCATTATTTCTGGGTTTGTGACGGCAATGTCTTAAGAAACATCAGAGACCTTCAGGGCTATTTTCCAAAAATGAAAAAACCGGTTTTTGACCATCATGTAAACTGCGAAAGAAACGACTTTGCAAACTGGATCAGTGACATCATTCTTGACACAAAGCTGGCCAAGGACATCTCAAAAGTAAAAGAAAAGAAAACCCTTGCCAGGAAAATAAAAGAAAGAGTCAAGTGGCTTGAGAAAAAGGCCAAATAACTTTTTTAATATTCATTATAATTATATTTCTTTTTGCATCTCGGGCAGATATTCTCCTCTTCTTTAAGCTCTTTGCCGCACTTCATGCATATCTTCTTGTAGGCCATCAGCTTAACCTCCGTATTTATTAAAAGAAAAAATCAGCATACTTTTTTCTACCTCAGGCATTTTTTTCAGAAAAAGTAATTTTTACCATTTATTTTATTAA
>PWVO01000052.1 GCA_003561825.1 Candidatus Woesearchaeota archaeon
ATATGTCTAACAATAGGATTGTCGGGGTTGCTCTCCCTGAAAATAATTTAGATGCAGCAAACAAAGAGTATGTTATCCAGCAATTAAACAGCATAACAATTCGCCTTCCTCCAGACCCGACAGATGAAGAGCAGAGCAGGGAAGGCGATACCTTAAGAAATGATGGCACAAGATGGGCAGCAAACAATTTCCTCTACAACAGAGGTGATAGAATTGGAATAAACACTCAGGAGCCATCACAGGTTCTTGATGTCAATGGCAAGATAAGAATGAGGGAGCAGACACAGGAAACTGACCCAGATGACACAGTAGTAACAAAAGGCTATGCAACCTCATATACAGATGATGCAATTTCAACAGCACTGCCTAGAGGCGTTATTGTAATGTGGTCAGGCACAATTGCTGACATTCCAGAAGGCTGGGCATTATGCGACGGCACTCAGGGAACTCCTGATTTGAGAAGCAGGTTTATCATGGGCGCTCCATCAGGCCAGAATCCAGGCCAGACAGGCGGCGCAAGCTCATATTCATTAAGCGTTAACCAGCTGCCAGCTCACAGCCACTCTGCAACCCTAAACATTAATGAGGCTGGAGCGCATACTCATACTGGAACAACTGCATCATCAGGAAGCCATAATCACGGCGGCAATACAGGCAATGCAGGTGGCCATACCCACACTGGCTCAACAGGCTCAGCTGGTGCCCATAACCACGGCGGCAATACAGGCAATGCAGGCGGCCATACCCACACAGGCTCTACCAATACTGCTGGCGGCCATTCTCACACAGGCTCTACCAATACTGCTGGCAGCCATTCTCACACAGGCTCTACCAATACTGCTGGCGGCCATTCTCACACAGGCTCTACCAATACTGCTGGCAGCCATTCTCATGATCTTTGGAACCCAACCTGGTTGCTTGAGGCCCAGTCCGGGTGGTCGGGCTATTATGCTGTTGGGAACTGGCGATGGAGTAGCGGTGCAATCTCTACTGCCGGAGCCCATTCGCATTCGTTATCTATAAATTCTGCCGGAGCCCATTCGCATTCGTTATCTATAAATTCTGCCGGAGCCCATTCGCATTCGTTATCTACAGACACTGCCGGAGCCCATTCGCATTCTTTATCCATAAATTCTGTAGGGGACCACAGGCACTCTATCAGTAGTGACGGTGCCCATACACACTCTCTTTCAATTAACTCTGTAGGGGACCACAGGCACTCGATTAGCACTGACGGTGCTCATACCCACACCTTCACAACAGGCTCATCCGGAGCACATACACACACAGGTTCAGTCTCAATAGGCAGCACAGGTTCAGGAGAACCATTTGATAATAGGCCTGCATATTACACCTTGGCATTTATCATGAAGCTTTGATTGGTGCAGCAAATGAAAAAACTATTTTTTTTAATTGTTTTTTTTAGTCTGATTGTTTTTTCAGGGTGCTCTCAAAAGGAAAACATGCAAGAAATTTCCCATGAAAAAAGCGAGGGCATAGTGGAAACACCAGCTAGAGAAGATAAAGATTCTGGAGTTATACTTAGCTGTTCTTCTGAGGATTTCTATAATTGCATTACAGAAGAGGAATGCATGCTTGTGGGTGGAGAATGGTGTAGTTCTCTTGGCATATGCGCTGAGTCTTGCCCAGAGTGTGATTTAGAAACCCCGTATGCATGCGAAACCCCTTCAGACTGCTTAAGCATCGGCCTTGAGTGGTGTTCTGACTTTGATGAATGCATGGATAGTTGCCCAGCCTGCAGCGTTGAACATCCTTATCTCTGCACTACCCGCGGATCTTGCCTTAACATAGGCCTTGAGTGGTGTTCTGACTTTGATGAATGCATGGATAGTTGCCCAGTCTGCAGCGTTGAACATCCTTATCTCTGCACTACCCGTGAATCTTGCCTTAACATAGGCCTTGAGTGGTGTTCTGACTTTGATGCATGCATGGATAGTTGCCCAGCCTGCAGCGTTGAACATCCTTATCTCTGCACTACCCGTGACTCCTGCCTTAACATAGGCCTTGAGTGGTGTTCTGACTTTGATTCATGCATGGATAGTTGCCCAGCCTGCAGCGTTGAACATCCTTATCTCTGCACTACCCGTGAATCTTGCCTTAACATAGGCTTTGAGTGGTGTTCTGACTTTGATTCATGCATGGATAGTTGCCCAGCCTGCAGCAAAGATTATACTTTCCTTTGCCGTACTCAGGATGAATGTTTAAGTGCCGGCCTTGAATGGTGCGCTGATGTTAATCAATGCCTTGAAGAATGCCCTGAATGCAGTTTAGAAACCCCTCATGGCTGTTATACCCGTGAATCTTGTTTAGGCCTTGGTCTGGATTGGTGTGATGAGTTCAGTTCCTGTGCAGAAAAATGCCCTGAATGCAGCCCTGAAATGCTATTTGCCTGCTCCACTCCTGAATCCTGCTTGGCAATTGGTTTTGAATGGTGCCCTGCTTTTGAATCCTGCTTTGAGGAATGCCCTGTCTGCAGCCCTGAAACCCCCTTTGCCTGCACTACTCCAGAATCCTGTTTAGCAATTGGCCTTCAATGGTGTGAAGGCATTGAAGTCTGCTTTTATGAATGCCCTGAGATTATACCAGGCCATCAAGAACAATCATAATCTGGGGCTTATTTGCTTGCTTTCTTCTCATGAGACATTATAGCATCTCTCCTCACAATGCCCTCAACCTTTTTCTCGATTCTCTTCACACTAATGTACATGTAGAAAATCATCACAGAGAAGAAAAGAAGCCCTCCCATCACAAAAAAGTCAACAGTCCTCTGGATGCCCAGGCCAGACATTATGCCATAAGCAGTCTCAGGAAAAGTGACCATGAACATAAAAAAAAGCCACACCAGGAGCCATAGTACAAAGCTCTTCTTTCCATAAGACCTCCTTTTGAAATTAAGGAAAGTCAGATAAATCATTGCAGCAGCAAATAAAATCCCGATAATCTTAAGAGTGTATGTCATGCTTCCACCTCATTCAGCCAGTAATCCTCCACCATAAAATATTAAGCACTATTTTTATCCCGTCAATGACAGTAGTCCCCTTGTACCTGTCAGCATATATAGTGTCAATCTCAGTCTGTGTATAACTAATCCTTTTCTTGGCAACCTTTGATATAACCTCAGACTCCATAGAGTAATCCAGGGACTCCCACTTAATCTTCTCAAAAATCTCTGCCTTGAATGCCCTGTACCCGCACTGTGTGTCAAGTATATTGACACCAAAAAGCACTTTAGTGATAAAATATATCCCCCAGTTGCCTATCCTAAGCAGAAGAGGCATGTCCCTGTTAAGCTTCCTGTAACCGAACACAATATCGCTCTTCTTCAGCCCATCTAAAAACTTGGGGATGTCCCCTGGCCTGTGCTGTCCGTCAGCGTCAATAGTGATTATCTCCTTAGCCCCTTTTTTTATTGCATAAACGCATCCGGTCTTAAGCGCAGATCCTTTTCCAAGATTGACTTTGTGCCTCAGCACAACAGCCCCTGCCTTTTCAGCAGCATAAGCAGTGTTGTCATCAGATCCGTCATCAACAACAACAACATTTGCATTCTGCTTTATGCATCCAGCAACAACCCCGGCTATCTTTTCCTGCTCGTTCTTAGCTGGAATAATAGCCCATATGCTTTGCTTTTTATTATCTTTCATAGCATTAATCTTCCAAGCTGTCCTCTTCTGGCTCTAAAAGCACATCTTCTAAGCTTTCTTCCTCTTCTTCAGGCCAATCTTCCTCTTCGCCCAAGCCTTCAATCTCTGCCAGCACATCATCTATCTCAATCTCCTCAGTCAGGTCAAGGTCATGCAGATCAATCTCAATCACCTGCTGCTCATCTTGGAGCTGCTCTTCTGTCCTGTCAATGCCTTCCCAGTTGACCTTCCAAGTGAAGATATTTGCTCCAGTGACATCTCTTGTATAATGGAAAAGCTCAAAGTGCTCAAGCCCATGCCCTCTGTAAAAGAAAAGCCTTGTGAACATGCTTGTTGCAAGCTCAGGGCTCATCATAATGCTCCTGATAGTGTTGTCTTCAGGCACAAGAGCAATTGAGAAAGGAATAGTCTCGCCTTCAAAAACCCTTTCTTCAATTCCATCTTCAACAGGATATACAATTGAGTGCGGACTTATTGTCCCCTGAACATTAGTTATCACAGCATCCATTGTAGTCATGTTAACCTCAACCCTTATTGCATCCCTTCCAATAGCTGTGTCGCACTGCAGTGTCTCATTCCCGATTTCACTGCAGGCATTAAGGTTTGAGACATAGCTTGGCCATCCAGTTATCCACTGGTCAGCGCTTGTTGTCCTAATCTCGTGGAAATACCTGTCAGCCACATCCTCTGAAAGATTAAACTCTTCCATCAGAATCCTGATTCCTTCTGAATAGTTTCTTTCCCTTGCAACCCTTTGGTACATAGTAGCCCTGTGGAAGTCCCATGACCCAAAATGGCCCCACACTCCTGATTTCTGCACCATGTCCTGCGAAGTTATCACGAAGTTTTCAGTAGGCTCGCAGTGCGTATACCCAAGTATCTTGTCAGCAGTCTCCTCTGAAAAGTTTCGCAGCAGCACATCTCTTGCCTCATCCCTTTCAAGAGGCTGGATCTCATACAAGATGTCAATTGCAGCAGCAGTGTCATTATTCTCCTCAAAGATTGTAAGGAAGCCCCGGTGCTTTCCGCAGTTAAGCATCCTTATCATGCCAACAGAAGCCTTTTCATCAGAAGTGAGCAAAAGCCTTCCCAGCCAGTGAGCAGCTGGCTGGTTCTGCCCTCCGCCGTCAAGATTAACGCCTCTGTCACCAATAGACTTAAACCAGTGCCCAAAGTCCCACCAGGAAGTTATCAGGGCATCCTCATTGGAATTGTCCCTTATCTTTGTAAGAGTCTCATACCAGGCATCATTAAAGCTCGGCACCATGTTCCTTGAGGTTGCATGCGCAGTCCTCCACGGCTCTACCACAAAAAGGCTGAGAATTGCTATAATGATAATGCCAGTCACAAGCCTGCTTATCTTAAACTCTTTTGAAACAAATTCAGAAAGCCTGTTATAAAGGATTCCAAATGCAACCCCTATCCCAAGGCTGAAAGCAGGCGCAAGCAGAAGCACAAACCTCACTCCCCTTTCGCTGGCATACATTGTTGAGAAAAACCAGAGAATAAGAATAAAAACAGCAAGAAGATTTGACTTGCCTTCAAGGTTCTTGCTTGTAATCATCATTATTGCTGCAATTAAAGCAACAAAGACCATAAAAAAGAGCACTGAATTTAGTGACATTGCCCAGAAAACAGCAATAAGTGAAAGCCCTGACAAAATCCCTGCAAAAAGCAGGTCAATCTTGCCTTCTTTGTTTCTTCTTGTTATGCAAAGCAAAGTGCCAATAACAGCAATTGAAAAAATCAAAGCTCCTAAGTTTCCTGATGCTCCGCTTGTCTGCTGTATGATCTGCCTGTAGTTAAGAGGGTTAAGCTCAGCAACAGTTGTAAATACATTGAACCATACAGTCCTTACAGCTATCTCCCTCATAGCAGCAAACCTAAACACCTGAGTGAAGCCTCCCATAAAATCCCTTAAGCCAGTGAAAAAAGTCACAAATATCCCGCTGGAAACAATAAACCCAGCAAGAATTGCAAGATTTTTTCTTATAGGCCCGTGCCTGATTAAAGCAGAAGCGCTTCTGAAATCCTTATAATGCATAACAATCTCATATATCACAAAAAGCCCAATAGCAGCCCCTACAATATTAAAAATAAAAGCCCATCCCTGCCATGCAAAAGCAAAAATCCCCATAAGCAGCCCGCTTAATCCAGCAAGCAGCATTGTTTTTTTCATGTCCTTTGCATCAAAAGCCTCAAGAACAACCCATGTTATAAGCAGAGGGAATAAAATATTATAGCCGTCTGTGTCAGAAAAACCCCCAATAGTCCTTGTAAGTATAAAAGGGTGTATTGCAACAAGGAATGCTGCAAAAAACCCGCCTACATTGCTCTTGCTCAGCTTTTTTACAATAAAAAAAGCAGGGATTGGCATCAAAGCCCCTATCAGCACAGGAGCATAAAAAGCAACAGCCATAAGCGAGATATCACTTCCGAAAAATCTCAGAAACCTGTAAATCCATCCCTGAAGAATAATATGCAGGTTCATGTATGTCCTTCCAATATTTCCTCCTAAGGCATTTAATCCAGTTGGCGGATTCTCAAGCCTAGAATCAATGTCCTCTTCCATAAGGGGAGCCATCCTGTAAGCATCAAAATAAACACCATCCACCTCGATGTCCCAGGCATGACCATGCTCAAGGTAATTGTGAGTGTGCCTGTACCAGAAATAAGGATCAATTGCAGTAAGGTAAGTCTGTCCAGTATCATCCTGGAGCCTTGACCTGAAAAAAGCAGCAAGCTGCTCCACTTGCTCTTCTATCTGGCTTCTCTCATTTCTGATCCTTTCCTGAAACCTGGCTTCAGCTATCTCTCTTTTGTTCTGTTCAGGAAGAAAAGGATTCTGCTGGTTAACCCTTTGCAGCTCCTCATTCCTTATCTGGTTGTAGATTGAGCTTCTTGCCCACTCCTCTGTTGCAGGCAAATAAGCTGGCTGAACCCTGAGGTAAATGGCAAAAGAGACACAAATAAGCAGAATCAGCGCAACAGCAAGCACTTCCTTATTGCTCTTAATCCTGGACATTGTTTTTCCAAGGTCAATCTCTCCTTCATCTTCTTTTGCTTTTTCAGTAGCTTGGGGCTTTTTTCCCTTTGGCCTGCTGAAAATTCCCTTTATCTTTGAGAAATCCAGAGCAATGTCATCATCTTTATCTTTGTTTTCAGCTTCTTTTGCCTGCTCTTTATGCCTGCCAGCTTCACTTTTAGGCACACTTTTAACTTCATGCTCTTCTTCATCCCCGTCTGCGCTGCGCTTTAAAAAATCTTTTTCTTCATTCATCTTCTTATGATGCCCTTCATTAATATCATGCTTTTTTTCTTCAGCATTCCTTTCTTCATGAATTTCCTGTGCTGCATCTTTTTTATTGTCTGAATTTAAATCTTGTGTGCTGCCTGCTTCACTCTTAGCAGACTCTTTTTCATCAAGCTCCTTTTTTTCCTCTTCTTTGCCAGAACTCTCCATCATAATGCCTTTTTCATGGTGCATTTTTTCAGTCTCCTGGGATTTTTCATCCTTTTCTTTCAAAGACCCATCTTCATAACTTGGTTTTTCAGCTCTTTTTTTAAAAATATTTTTAATACTGCTTAAGTCAATTGAGACTTCATCATCATTTTTTTCAGCCATTAAAAACCCCCTTAAAGCAAAGGTTTAAAATTAATCTTTATAAATATTTTTATTATTCATGCTATTTGCCTTATTATCTATAAGTAATAAGATGTTTTCATGGCAGAATATGCCTTAAAAAGCTTACTAGCCTTGGCTCAGCAATAACTGCTTTTGGCAGCAGTCTTAGCAAAAAGTCCCTCTCAGTTGCCCTAAGCTCTTTTTGCAGCCTTTTGCTTCCCAAAAGCCTGATAAGCCTGTCCCATTCGCTATATTTGAGCCTTGACATTGCTTTCCTTGCATAAAGGTGCATCCTAAGCTCATTTCCAATAGCCTTTCTCCACTCTTTCTCATAGCTTTTATTATTTAATATTGACCTTGCAAGAGACCTTGCAGCAGCCAGTCCCTGGACAATCCCTCCGCCAGTAGTTGCCTTGACCATGCCAGCTGCATCTCCCAAAAGAAAAACATTTCCTTTCTCTGCTTTCTGTTTAGGATTAAAAACAGGGATTGGCCCGCACTGCATGTCTATTATCTCAGGGCTTTCAAGCCTCATGCTGATAAATCTCTCAAGTGCTTTCCTCGGGCTTGCCTTAGTCGAGACACCTATTCTGGCAACATCTTTGCTCTCAGGAACAACCCAGGCAAAATCCTCAAAAAAAGGGTAAAACTCAACAGCATTGTTATTTTTCAGCTTAACCCTTGCCTGCACTCCAAAAGAAAACTTTCTTTCTCCATAAAGCCCGCAGGCCTTTGCAACATCTGAAAAAGGCCCGTCAGCTCCGATAATAAAATCAGCACATACCTCTTTTTTCCTCCCTGAATTTCTGTCAAGAATTACAGCGCTTCTTTTATTAAGTGAAAGAAACCTGTGCCCTAAAAAAAATCTTGCACCTGCTTTTTCAGCGCATTTCATAAGGTATTTGTCAAAAGCAGCCCTGTCGAGAATAATATTGTCCTTAAGCCTGATCTCAGCAAACCTTCCACTAGGGGCAAAAACCCCTGCTTTGCTTATTTTATTAGCAACAAATTCTTTTTTAAGAGTCACAAAATCACAGATCCTTGAAGTAACAATCCCTGTGCACTGCACAGGACTGCCAACCTCAGAATGCTCCTCAAAAACAGAAACATCCACGCCTTTTGCAGCAAGAAGCCCTGCAGCATAGCATCCAGCAGGCCCTGCCCCGATAACAATTGCTTTTAACATCTTTCATTAAAACCTTTCTTAAATATTTTTCAATCTTTTCTTCATTCCTCAGCATAAAAACAATCAATAATATTTAATTTATATCATTTTTTCTTTTCCAAAAATCTATTAAATATATTGCAGTAACTACAAAATGTAACCATTATTTAATAGTTATAAACAGAAAGATTTAAATATCTGTCTTGTTAAGCATGTTAATTAATCATATTTGGGGGAATTAAAATGAGCATAAAAGAATCTTACAACAGGCTAAAAAACGAGGAGGGATTCAGAAAAGCATGGTATTCTGAGGGAATTAAGCAAAGTTGCCAGAATCTTAAAGAAAACCTTAAAACACCGAAAGGCAGGAATGCTGCTGCAATGGGCGCAGTTGGCGGCGCAGCATCAATATTTGGCCTTGGCTTCTCAGGCAATGCGCATGCATATTCTATAGATGAGATAGTTTCAGATTTCATGGACAGGCACTACCACCAGCCTATTGAGGCAGAGTTAGAGTCAAGACACGAGTCACGCAGG
>PWVO01000028.1 GCA_003561825.1 Candidatus Woesearchaeota archaeon
ATCTAGCAGTAGATCTGGAAACCACAGGCTTCAAGGCTTATGGATGGGAACCTGACAATATCCTAGAGATGGGTCTTGCAGTTGAAGGTAACCATGCCTATATAGTCCCCAGAAAGTTTATAGGAGAATTCAAACATCTGCTAGAAACTAAGAATACCCGTTGGTGGAATGCCCAATTCGACTGTGCATTCCTAAGACAAATAGGCATCCAGCCTAGGGTTGGATACGATGGAATGCTAGCCCACTACAGTATAGATGAGAGACCTTACAGCCATGGATTAAAGAGAGTAGCCAAAATATATCTAGGAGCTGAAGATTGGGAAGCTGATATAGATAAATATCTAAGTAACAAAAAGACATCCTCATATGCTGAGATACCCACCGACGTAAGGTATAAATATCTAAGTAAGGACGTTACCAGAACCTACCTTCTTGCTGATGTAATGGATGAGTTCACAAACAAGCGGGTGTTAAACGAGCTACTAATGCCTGCCTGTAGGATGTTCATAGAAATAGAAGAAAGAGGCATGCCCGTAGATCCAATAAAACTCATGGACATGGAAAGTCTTCTAGAAAAGGAACTTATGAGGCTAGAATTGGATCTGTACAAAGATGTAGGTATTTGGATAAATCCTAACTCCCCACAGCAAGTATCCGACCTATTATACAAGAGACTAAACGTGCCTGTAGATCCCTACTATGGATTAGGCACTAGCAAGGGCTACCTGGTAAACTTTAGGGAATCCCATCCCCCAGTGGCTAAGATTTTAGACTACAGAGAGATCTCCAAGATAAAGAATGGATATGTTGAGCAATTCGCAAGATATGTGGATAAGAAGTTTAGGATCCATCCATACATAAAGCTGATGGGAGCTGTTACAGGAAGGCTTGCTAGTGAGAGACCCTCCGTAATGAATGTAAAGTCACTTAAGGATCTAAAGAGACTCTTCATACCCTTCGAGAACCAGATACTAGGCTACTTCGATGTGAAAGGTAATGAGCTTAGGTGGTACTGCATAATAGCTAAGGATGAGGAACTATCAGAGATTCTTAGAACTGGAGGAGACCCTCACCACGTAGTCTCAATAGCTGCATATGGAGAGTCAAGAGCAAGAGAGATGAGAGGGGCAGCAAAGGGTGTGGTGTTTGGAAGAATTTATAAGAGAGGTATAGCTAGTATTGAACGCCAGGTAGGTAAAGAGGTATTAGATGCAGTAATGACAGCGGTGGATGATATAGCTCCCAATATAGATAAATACTACAAGTGGATAATGGATGAGGTTAGACGAAAAGGTTACTTGGAATCCTACTTTGGGCGGAAGAGAAGGTTCTCCTTAATAACTCCAGAGAACAAAAAGGAAGTGGAGAGACAAGCAGTAAACTTTCCAATCCAATCCTCAGGTAGCGACCTAATGCTACTTAATATGCTCCACATTTGGGAGAAAAAAGATAGATTGGAGATCTGGCCCTTCTGGCCTGTCCATGATTCTATTACCATAAGTGCTCCAGATCCCAAAGTCATACCTGAAGTCAAAAAGGAAATGGAGAAATTCTCATATGAGTTAGTAAATGGAGTTATGCCTTTTATATGGGAAGAAGACTGGGGCTACAATTGGGCATTAGATAAGGAGAAACCAGACAGGATACTAACAACCATAAAAGAGGAGGACCTGTAATGGATCTAAACAAAGAGGTAGAGAGAATACAAGACGAGGAGATCAGGAACTTCACTAAGGAATGCCTTGAGAAGGCTCCCCCACATTTCTGGTACAGGCCAGCTTCGTCTACTGGTAAGTACCATGACCCAAAGGAGAATGAGTCAGGGGGTTTAGTTCTCCACACAAAGAGGATTTGTAGAGTAGCCGAGATTCTAATGGAGGCCTGGATGACCCCCCTTAACAAGGATGCTATAAGAAGTGGTTGTATCCTCCATGACATATGCAAGTATGGGTCAGGCTACTCAGCTACCAAATATACACTTAACAACCACCCCCAACTAGCTGCAGACCTAATATCTAAAATAGGAGAGGATAAGTATGCCAAAGAGAAGGTAGACGCAATAGCAAGTGCCATAAGGTGTCATATGGGGAAATGGGGAGGTCCATTTGAGAATAGATTCGAGAACCTAATAGTACATCTGGCAGACGTAGTAGCAACCCAAATATATATAGAGGAGGTGCTTTAGATGGAAAAGAAACCTTATAGAGGAAGATACCCAACAGCAGCTATGGTACTCATAGACCAAGGGATAACCTCAGCACCTAGACAGGTCCATAAAGAGGAACTAAGATGGGCAGATGGAATAGACATAACTTACATACTTAAAGATCTAACTCCAGTTAAGTTCAGGGAAGCTTCTGATACACTAATGCTCCTAGCTTACCAGGAAATGATGAGGTATGAAGAGTCTAAGTGGAAGTTTGCCAGGTTTGATGTCAAGTTAGGTAGATTAAAGAAGGGCCATGACCTTCCCGAGATAGCTTCCTTTCCTTGTGCTATGCACGATGAACCAGAGATTGCAGTGTATGGTCCTGGATATGAGGTTCCGCAACGTCATTTCCTCTATAATAAAGTAGAAGACATTCTAGAAATTGTCAAGAGGTATCCAGGTAAGGTCAGTAAACAGGCACCCTATAAAGTAGTTAAGCTCGTCATTTCAATAAGAGAGCCGAGGTAGAAATGGAAAATAATGGAATCCATCCAAAGAACTGCCAATGTGTATTCTGTACTGAAACTAAGGCATCCAAGAACGGAGTAGTAACACTACTAAGGAGGATAATGAAGCCAAAAGAGGATAGAGCCCCTAAACTTAGGGTAGAGGAACCCGAGAAGTATGTATGCCCAGTATGCCTAGAGGAACAACTAATCTATGATGAGGAGATAAGAATGTTTACCTGCAAGAAGTGCAAAGAGGAATTTGTACTAGCTAAGGTTAACTGATATGAGAATAAGTGGAGGAATACCAACTTGGGATCTGGAAAGTATCCATTGGACAATACCTATTGCCATAGGTTTTTACGATGGGTATAACTACAAGGACTTCATAAAGGAGAATGAGGATGATGATATAGTTTGGAGATTCCTTTGCTTCCTTAGGGATAAACAGCCAGGTATAAAGCTATACGCACACTATGCCTCCAAGTTCGATAACAAGTTCATCCTAGCAACTTTAAGCCAACGTGGAGAAGTAGTAAAACTAGAAGCTGGATTTATGAGACTGCGGTGGGTAGGTCCCAATATAGTCTTTGAGGATTCCTTTCCTATAGTTCCTATGTCTTTGAGTAAGATGAACCAGATGTTTGAGGTTGAGGATAAGGGAAAGTGGGACCACAAGAGGAACCTAGCTCCCTGGAACATGGGAGACTCCCTCCAAGTATTTAGAACCTACCTAAGAACTGATTGTATATCACTTTCCAACTCTCTATACAAACTATGTGAGCTTCTAGGTACTACCTTCGGGCAGCTTCCTTCACTCTCAATGGCCACCACAGCAGCGAAGGTCTTTGATAAGTGTTTCTATCCAGTAGACCAAATAGAACCCAACGAAGACTTCGAGGATTTCATTAGGAGGGCTATATATGGAGGAAGGAACGAAGTGTATAGAAGGTATGGAGAGTCAATAAATATGTATGACATCCACTGGATGTACACGTCCTGCTATGATACACCTGTACCCGTAGGCAAACTAAGATGGGTTAAGCCTGATATAGACAGAGGGACACTAGCTGAGGCAACAGTAAAGGTACCAAAGGATTGGTATATAGGCCCCTTACCTAAGAGGATAAGAAGGGCTCTAGGCTTCCCAGTTGGAGAATTCACCGACTGGTATGATATAAGAGAGCTTAGGAATGCAGCAGACATGGGAGTTGACTTAACTATAAGAAGGCAACTACACTGTGAGGAAGAGGAAGTACTAGAGGGTTTTGGAAACTTTGTTGCAAGACTAAGAGGAAAAGGCAAAGACGAATTCTGGAAGGGCTTTGGGCTTTCACTCAGTGGTAAATTTGGACAAGGTAGGTGGAGAGACCAAACCCAACATATAACAGAGATAAAGGATCTAAAAGGCTATACTCCTCTAGATGATAAAGAGGAGTACTTCTCAACTAAAGTATATATGGGAAGAAGAGCCCCTTATATCCGCCCACTAATAGCAATGAGGGTAAGAGCGGAAGCTAGAATAAGACATCTAAACCTTATAAGAGAAGCCATCAAACAAGGAGATATATTCTATGGGGATACAGATTCCATATATACCAAAGCTGTCCTCCCCACAGGTGTAAACGTAGGAGACCTAGTCTATATAGGAGTTGCAGATAGAGGATACTTTATTAAACAGAAACTGTACGCCACAATCCATAAAGGTAAACTAAAGCAGAGAAGTGCAGGGTACAGCGATCTAAAACTAAGCGAGGAGGACTTCAAAGCCCTCCTCGAAGATAAAACTCTGGATATAGATACATCCTACATCCAGAGCTACCGTAAGACACTAACTGCAAAAGAAGTCAAGCTTCTACAAGCTGGACGGAAACTAACAGGAAGCATGGGGGACAACAGGATAGCTGAAGGTAATGACTCAAGACCTGTCTGTCTCCCCTAGCCAATCTCATTAAGAGCATCTACAAGGAAGTCCTTATCATCATCCCGATGGAGAAAGACCTGCCGGCCCCTCAAGGGTCCATAGTCTAAAGGTCTAACAAGTTTCAACTCCTGTAAGAGCCTCTTAGCACTTTCCTGGGCTTCCTTGTAAGGAGCCCTCTTGGCCGCATGCTCAAATATAGGAATAAGCTTCTGAGCTTCCTCATAGGAAACGTATACTACCTCCATAATGTGGCCTCCACCTGTTGGAGAAGCTTTTCCTCAGGATCTGAGAAGGGTATCATAGTATACTCCTCTCCTGGGGTACTTGCTGCCCGTCTCAAATTAAGTTGGATCCCCCGTGCAAGTTTAGTCTCCTCTTCATCCAAGACATTTCCATCCAACAGGTACTGCAATCCAGATAGAATCTGGTTAGCCTGCCTTGCCGTGTATGTCCTCCAATGCTCCTTCATTAACTAACACCTCCTATATAGTACCTTCGTCTTCTGTAACTGTAGAAACTATTCCAGGTAAAACTTCCACATATGCAGTATAGCCAGCTGGAGGTCCAGAAAAAGGTATATTGAAATAGGATTCCTCTCCAGCTCCAAGATTAAAGCTGTTGGTATAGAAGGATATGCTTACAACCTCCCAAGCTTCCCCATTCCACTTCATAGTACACTCGTAATTCCTCGAAGACCCCAAACTAGTATGGAAGGCCTTGGCTGCATCCTCCATAGTCATATTCCCCACTACATGAGGAGTTGTGTACACTAGATTTATCCTAGCTACATAGATACCTTCAAGAGGCACCCTTACATAGATCTGGTGGCTTCCAACTAGATGGTATTCAAGACCTCCTCCAACTACTGTAGGATTAGTTTCCATATTAGCTACCTGATCCTCAAGGTTAGAAACTCTAGATATTAGATTGGATATTTGGGTCCCCAAGGTGCTAGACAGACTCTGCAGTTCCGATTGCTGGATAAAGTTCTCCTGGTTAACAACTAAGGTATCTATTCTTCCAGTCTCACTATTAAGTCTAGTCTGTACAGTAGACAAACCAGAATCAAGACCTCCTACCTTTCCATCCAAGAGTCTCTGGTTCTCTAGAAGAACAATAGAATCCTGCTTGCTGGTAAAAACAAAGTTCCCAAGAATTAGTACTAGAAGTACAGACATCCCAACAGCTATGAAAAGTTGGGTGTAGTTTATCTTACCTTTTGTCTTAGGAGCCTCCTGCACAACCTCACTAGGAGGCTTGGTAGCTCCCGTATAACTTAGTGCACCCTTCTCTGCCTTTGGTTCATTCTCCCTTCCTATATCATTTATACTGATTGGTGGTTTCTTCTCTCGGTTATTCAATTGACCCCCTTCTTAAATTCTTGTTGTAATGGATTCTCTGACGCCTCTGTTCTTTGTTACCCTCTATATGCTCAAGAAGACTACCTCCTTCCTTAAATTCTTTCAAAAGGTTATCACCTAACCTGAAGAATTCACCTATACCCAAGAGCCTTTCCCTTCCCACCTTCTCAACGTGCATTATCTGCCCAGAGCCTTTATACTTCCTAGCAGCATCTTGGGGACCAGAAGTAAAATAGAATTTACTTTTCTTTACATACTTACCCCTATTCCACTTCCCATCAATATGTCTAGGAGGTCTCAAACACTCCCTTATACGAACCTCATACCAATTACGGGCCATAGACTCCTTTCTAATCTAGCATCCGTTAACTTTAGGAAGACCCTTCTTGATCTTCTTTATCATCCGCTTGTAATGCTTACTGTCAGGTTTAGGATCACTAGGATATCTGACCTTATACTTCTTAAAGTCTATCTTCTCTATCTTATCCATGTATCCCCCATATCTGGCATCTGTAACCTCCCTTGTCTTACTGCCTGCTTCAAAGTAGCAAGTAAGTAAGCCTGTACTAGCTGTTTGGATGTACCAGGTAACCTTAGACCCTTCCTTAAGTACTTTTCAAAGGTAGCCTCAACATCTCCTCTTTCCTCAATCTCCCTAATGAAATCCTCACCATAGCTAGAGCCGAATTCACCTTGCATCCTAACCACCCCCTTTAAAAACTAGAACCTTACCTAATCCAGGATCCTCAACCTCTTCCAACATACCTTTCTGGATTAAGTCACTAACAGTCCGCTCTGCTTCCTCCCGAGTCAAGTGGGTCTGTTCAACCAATTCCCTAACTAGGGTAGATCGAGTATCTGAATGTAAGGCAGATACTGCAAGAGCATGTTCTTCAGGCATTCCAGGATGCAAAGGTCCCTTTACACCAAAAAGCTTTTCCTTAGACATGCTTGGTGTATTACCATAGGCCCACATCTGCTTCTTATTGACCTTAATACTCCCACCTAGAGTACCAAGCCTCTTTAGTTTACTCTCACCCTCCATCACTTACCTCCTACAATCATTAGTTCTGTTTCCCCCTCATGCACCCGACCAGAGGCTGTTATTAGACCAGCTTCCCTCAACCTCTTCAATGCAGTATCAATCTCACCCTTAGAGAAGCCCAATTGACCTACCTCCCTCCTAACGTGGGATGGAGTATCTATATCTCCATTAGCGTGAATCTCAGCATACACTGCCTTATCCACCGAAGGAAACCTTTCTAGCTCCCTAAGCCTAGACATAGCAGTTCCCAAACCTTCAAACCTTTCTACATCCCTCATAGGAGTCTTTATTGGCTCTGTAGGGGGAGGTACACCTGCTCTTCTTAATCCAAAGAGATGAGGAGTATGCATAGCTCCTGCTGGAGCTCCAGTTGGGTCAGTTAGCTTTCTTACCCTCCCTCCAGGTACATAATACTCAGGCATTGCCTTGGGTATGTAAAACCTAGGATAAGGCTTGCTGGGCACAGTAGCCTTAACAACTGCCTTACCCACCTTGCCCATGGCCCTTCTAGACTTCCGTTTCTCTTCCCTCTTCTTAGCCTTAAGTTCCTCTAACTTAGCCTCAAGACCCCGCCTAGAGACCTCAATCATTAAATCCTCATGTCTCTTCTTATCTTTAAGATCCTGCCTTAAGCCCCTCTCTTCCTTCCACCTCTTCCATCTATCTCTTATACCCTCCTTAGTTTCACCAGAGGAGCCAAAGTCTTCAGGAGGAGGAATTGGAACATCTTCTCCCTCATAAGGCAGGTCTGTATAGATCTGAAGAATCTCAGCATCACTTAGCTCCCTAAACTCCCCCTCAATAGGCTCTTCCTCCTTAGCCTCCCTTCTCCCATATATCCAATCAGGTCCAGGGTCTGCCACAGGTTCTAGTTCACGTCTAGAATAAGGTACCAATGGATAATCTGACATTTAACTAACCCCCCAATTATAATCTACCCTCTTCGACAGCTCTCCTATAAGCATTCTCAAGGTAACCAACAGCCCTCTCCTTAGTAGCTCCAGGTTGTCTAAGAATCTTACGAAGGAACTTCTTAGTAACTTCTTCCTCATTTCCCTCCTCTTCCAAGGTTTCTATATACTGTTCTGCTACTGTCTTCCTCTGGCTGGCACTACTCCACGGACCTGTTCTCTCCGGTCTGTAAACATAAGGCCTTCCAAGAATTTCACGCCTAACCTGTGCCCTCTGAGCCCTAATTTCCTCCAAGGATAGCTTCTCGCTCATTCTACATACCCCCTAAGCATTACCTGCTGGATAGGCATTCCTCTTCTATGAGGCCTAGGAGGCTCAGGCTCCTCCTCTTCCCTTTCCTCCAGATCTGTCCATTCTTCCTCAGGAATCTCAGGAGGAGGAGTAAACTTACCTTCATCCCAAACACTCATTGCCTTATCAAAAGAAGCTCTATCCAGCTCTTCTCTCGTAGGTCTCTGAGGTTGTGGCGTTTGAGGATCCTCATATCCAGTTGTGGGATACCTCATAGGAGAAGTATAATCCCTATACCCATAGTGTAACTCTACATCTGCAGGTACTCCAGGATCCTCCAACCTTTGGGCAACCATGTCTCCTCTAAAGTTCTGCCTATCCGACCTCCTAATGAGATTATTCCGCTCCAACCAATCAAGGAATGTAGTCCGTGCCTTCTCAGTTGAAGGTGCGAAGACAACTGCCGTTCTGTCTATCATAGGATGTGTTACATAGTATGCAGTTTCCATATCAATACCCCCTTAGCCTCTCCAGGACCTATCTTGCCTCTGTATCCCACCTAGATATCTAAGAAATTCGCTGTAGTTGGTAATACCTTTCTCCAATAAGGCAGAGAGTAC
>PWVO01000210.1 GCA_003561825.1 Candidatus Woesearchaeota archaeon
AAGGCTGCTTGGGGGGAACTTATGAACGATCAGGGCAATGCGCACGTTATCCCTCTCGGTGCCCACAGAATGTCAAGGTAGATCTCCTTCAGGGATCGATAGGAGTGGTCCCAGGTATATCTACTGAGGACAGAGTGGTGCCCAGCGTCCCCCAGCCGAGCAGCCAATCTCGGGTCGGTCACCACCCGTCGGATGGCGTCAGCAAGGGCGCATGGGTCGTCGAAAGGGACCAAGAGCCCTGTGACGCCCTGCTCGATCACCCCAGGGATGCCGCCAGCGTCCGCTCCAATAACGGGCTTCCCGTGGAGCCCGGCTTCCACCAACACGATGCCGAAGGTATCTACCCGGCTGGGGAGAGCCAACACATCGCAGGCGGCCAGCAGCTCGTGTTTCATGTGCTCGCTCACTGTCCCTAGAACCTTTACCCGGTCATGCAGGACGGCTCGCACACGCTGCGGCTGCCCCCGAAAAGACTCCCTCAACTGCTCTCCACCGGGTCCGGCACAGACCAAATGGACCCGGGTACCGTGTTGATTGAGTCGAACGATGGCCTGGACAAGGGTGAACAGACCTTTGTCATAGGTATGCGCGCCGACAAAGGCCACCACGGGGTCGGAAAGACCGTACCGCTCCCGAAACTGAGCGGGATCCCCACTCTGACACCGCCACTGAGGGTCCACACCCATTTGAACGACGTGAATGCGGTCCGACGGAACGCCGAGTTCGGCCAGGACCGTTGCCTCTCGCTCGGACAAAGCCAGAACAGCGTCGGAGGCCCGATAGACGTCGACCTGGTGGACCATCTGAAAATGAGCGGCCACGCGTGGATCGCCCAGGTGCATAAGCGGTATGCTCACCAGAGGCTTTCGATAGCGCGCAGCGGCAAGAGCAGCTCTGACGAATAGGCCGTCCCAGGAGCTATCGATAACCTGTACCAGATCGACCTCACGTACTAGTTCGGCAAGCACGGACTCGGCATCGAACAGCGGTGGTGTCCAATTTGAGAGCCACCTCAGAAACGGACGCTGAATGGCCGGTGGCAGACGGCTGTCATGTACTCCGTACCCCGCTCGCCGTATCAAACCTAGAGTGTAAGGCGCCAGCCAAGGGTAAGCCAGCCGCAGCCGTTCCACTTCCACCCCCGCGAGGGCTTCGCGGGTGGGCAGGGGTTCCGTTCCAGAATCCGGTGGATGCCAGAAATCAGTCGCCTGCCGGGCATCGGTTGTCAAGAGTGTAACACTCCAGTGTTCGGCCACCAACCGTTCGACCATAGCCTTCTGGAAGGCCTGCGCCCCGCCTATGAATGGTACATACGACGGGGTGACGAATAGGACATCGCCTGCGCAGGGCAGGGAAGCCCCTCGCCGGCCAGTTGACGATTGACAGATAAATCGGTCCCGTGGCTTCTCAGCACTGGGGCTACTATGCGCGCTACGTGTCATCCCCGTGGCGTGTGGCCCAGTTGATCGTCGTCGTGATGCTGGACGTTTGGTCATCAATGGATGGTTAGACCTGAAGAGTCAGGCCAACTGCATCATACGTTCAACCTGACGATGCAAAGATCTGACAGTGGAATCGTGGTCAAATGCGGACAACCTTCGGTTCTGGGAGGCGATGATATCTCGGCGCAGAGGTGTGTCATGCGCTAGTAGGTCGATCAGCGTAGCGATCACATCGTAGCGCTTACGTTTGACCAGTACACCGGATTGTCCCATAGTGTACGGAACCCCCGTAGCCTTGAAGGCCAGAACAGGAATGTCGAACCCCATTGCCTCCAACAACGGAACGCAGAAGCCTTCGTGCTCGCTGAGACACAGAAAGACGGTAGCAGCCCTGTAATAGCCGCTCAGTTCCTCTAGACTCACTTCTCCCGTGAGATGTACGTGTTGGAGATCAAGCACATCCAGCATGACCTCAAGCTCCATTCGGTACTCCGGAATGCTATCTCCCGAGCCAACCAGGATCAGGCGCGACCGACAGTCCACTAACCTATGGTAGTAGTTAAAGGTCCGAATGATATCATCCTGTCGCTTGTTAGGAGCGAGGCGGCCCACAAACAGTATGTTGACCCACCCGTCTCTGTAATCAGAGGCTATTCTCTGTCCAGCGGAACTGTCGGCGGCGGCGAGAAGTTCATCCAAGTAGATGAAGTACGGCATTATGGCAACTTCCTTGAAGCCGAGCGATAGCATCTCTTGTCGATTGTACTGCGAGCCCGCCAGAGCGAAGGGAAGATGTCTGAACAAGACTAACTCCTGACGACCTTGCTCTAAGGAAGCGGCGTATGCAGCGTTATAAGTGTCCAGGAACTCCGGCGGGGTAATATTATGGTAGTAGATTACCACGGTATCGGGCAACTGTCGAACGAACTCTGTCATAGCCGATCCAGTGGTGTAGTGGTAGACAAGGATATTGTCGGGATTGCCCCGGTATCGCCTGTAGTCAGCTCCTGGGTTCACTCTCCGGTGATCCCGCGCCTCAGCATAGATGCGCGACCTAAATCCCCAATCGCGCAGGAGGTGACGGATCCGGGCTGCTTGGTTACTCACAGCATCTCCATATAGGAATGCCGGTAACATCTGGTGTATTTCCGTCACGATTCAGACCGCGTCCCTTTCATCCTAACTATCTCCACGCTAAGCCGAATCGCGCTCGCCCGTGAGAACCTGGCACTCACGTCATTCTCGCTTTCCTCGTGCGTTGGTCTCTAGGTTCGTCAACCGGGCATCCAGCCGAGAAATTTCCTGACGCAGGCGCTCATTCTCCTCCCCGAGGCTTCGGATCAAGTTGGCCATCGCCCCAACCACATATGCATTGAACCGGGACTGTCGTCCAGCCGATCTGTTGACATAGTACATAGCCAGACGGTGCAGTGGCTCGCGAATACGCTGCACCAGGGGACCGACGATAGGAACACGAGACTTCGTAAGCGAGAGGTCAACCACCACTCTGTTGTAGGATGCTCTCATCCGTTCCAGATTGTCCTCGAGATCATCGTCCAGCGGGCTGGCCCTATCAGATGGCACTTGCCCCCTCGCTAGAGCCTCACAGTCCAACCCAATTCCTCTCGCCCGCCGGTGTTGAGCACGAAGTCTCGCACGGACTTGAGGGACAATATCTTCGACATCAATCTCCGGATCACGAATCTCAATCATTGCCTCAAGATCATCTTCTGAGAGGTTCATCCTAGCATCCCCCGGCTCCCGATAGGCAGGAGGTGTGACCCCCTGGCTTCCCTCCACCCGCTGAGCATTCGCTTCCATCCAATCTACAATTCTCGCGCATTGTCAAGTCAAACTGAACCACTCTCGATCCGTCAGCGGCACTCCAACCCCGTGTCTTCAGCTAGACCCCAGCTCTGCTCAGAGTCTGGGAGATTGTGCCCGGCCCTTCTGGCCGGCCAGCTCGCGCTTGCACAGCACTACTGGTTGACTTCCCCATGCTACCTGTCGTCGTGGAGCAGCCAGACCTCTGAGCATTCCCTCCTCAGGTTCAGTATCCGGGCAAATGTAACTCTTAAGCTATCGGGCCAGCTGTTGGGCAATGGCCTGAGCGAGAGGTTGGAGGAGGTCGTCATCTTCATCTCGAATGCCCATCGCGCGTGCCATAGCGGCTGTCTCCTGCACCAGATATGTAAGGCGATGCTGGGCCTGGCGATCACGACCAGGTGGAGGCTTGCCCAAGGTCGCCCGGATGAAATCGATATACTGGGCCGCAACTGCAGATACATTGTGATGCCGCCGAATCCACCGTGCACCGTTCTTACTCAGCTGTTGACGCAGGTTTTCACGATCCGCTAGGCACATCAGCGTCTTACTCAGGGTCTCTTCCTCGCACTGGTCAGGAGCAATCTTTGCACAGGCACCTTGCGGCAATCCGCTTAGCGGGGATATGTCGGAGACTATGGTCGGGACCCCCATACCCATTAGACGGATGGGGGTGAACGGAGTTCCCCCAATGTGAGGATAGCGAAGATGGATCCCCACGTCGGCCAGGTACATATTTTGCGTGAAACGTACCGGATCCAACCAACCGGTGACCACAACGTCGCCGTCTAGTCCCAGTCCGTGGATCAAGCCTGGCAAGTCGAACTCCGGGGGGTGGTTACCGACCAACAGGTAAATCGCCTCGGGATGCCGCTCCCAGAGGCGAGCAAAGGCACGCAAACAGACATTGAGTCGCTTGTCAGGGACGAGAATGCCGAAGGACCCGACCACGAAGCGACCTTCCAAGCCCCACTGGGCACGCAAAGAGGCTACATCCGTCTGGTCGGGGAATCCGGGGGGAAGGAAGAAGTGTTGGTTGATCTGAGTCACTCGAGCGTCTGGACACCGGCGCAAAATCTGTTGACGGGCATAGCTGTTGTGTACGACAAGACCGAGACTCGAGTCTACCACACGCTCGAAGAGGGGGTAGCGGGTGACATACTCCTGCCCGTACCCCGAGAGGACTTGCTGCGGGATGTCAGAGCCAGTTACACCATAAGCGTAGCGCATCTCACGGAAATAGAGCTCCGGTCTCCCCTGACCGAAGGAGAGGTTGATCAGCGTACGATGTAGCGTCGTATCGTGAAGGATCACCACTCCGGGATACCGTTGCAGCATCTCATATATGTAGCCGTGAAACGATGCATTGTCGCCCATTGCATATAGGATGGCATCGTACTGATGGGCACAGGCGGGAAAGTCCCGGTAATCGAGGATATCGAAGCAGCTTATGATCTCGGGGTTGCTGGGCTCATAACCTGTGTCGATGATCAGATCGATATCGGCGAAGTCGGCCAAGTGGCGGACCAGCCCTTCACTGTGGTCAGCGATAGCTGTTTTCAGAGGGGACAATGGCGTGAAGAAGGCAATGCGCAACGAATCCATTTGATCTATCCCAAGGATTGCGGGCCAACCGTTAGTTGGCGACCACGGTCGGCTTCCTCAAGCCGTATGGCAATCTGCCTGGGCAGCGTAGCTTATGCATCCACGATGTGTGATTTCCAGAGCACAGAAGAGGACATCGTGCGTTAGATCCAGTCATTGCCAGCCCCCAGGTGCGTGCTCGCCCAACCGCCTAAGATGAAGGCTCCCAGGTCGATCTAGCATCGGTGTTGATTTCTGCGGACATGTCCTGCGCGCCAGCACCACGGTGGTCTGCTGTGTGCATACTAAGCTCCGCGCGCAACTGTCTGTTTTCCTGCGCCAATGCATCGAGCGCCCTTTCCACCGCTGCGTTAAAACGATTCTGCTCCTCAACGATCGGGTTGATGTACCATCTGAGCAAGCGACGCACAGCTTTCTGGAGGAAGGCCTTCACTTTCGGCGTCAGTCCCTTAGGCAGATGCGGCCAACCGATAGGCTGATGGGGATTCACCCAGCTCGTAGCCCGCACGTCCTCCAGAGCCGCCGCACGAGAAAGAGGTACTTCGCGTTGCTCCTCGAGATACTGTTCACGCACCTCCCGTTTGATCCGCTCCAGAATCTCTGCAACGTCTAGATCGACATCATTCATTCAGACCTCCGGTCGCTGCTTCCGTTCAGTCTCGCTGGTCTCTTCCCCATAAGCCGCCGATCCCGAGTCCTCTTGCACGATGCCAACTCTCCGCAGCGCCGCCCACAGTTGCTCCGCGATGCGTTCTGGCGCAAAGGCACGTAGTCGCTTACTCTGGGCCCCAATGATGTGTCTCCGGAGGTCCGCATCGGTGACCAGTAGATGGGCCATCTCTGCTACCTCCACATATCCTAACTCCGTGAAGAGCACACCGGCATCACCCAAAGTCTCGGGGATAGCGGCAGCCTTCCTCGCGATAATGGGAACACCGAAGTACATGCACTCAAGGAGGGGGACACAGAATCCCTCGTGATGGCTCGCTGTCAGATACACATCCGCGGCCTCGTAGTACGTCTTCAGATCCGACAGGGAGACGCGCCCCGTCACGTTCACGACGTCAGAGAGATCGAGAGCCGCTATCAACTCATCGATTGCGGCATCGTAGGCTGCTAGATATCGAGACCCCACGACATAGAGACGTGAGCGCGGATTGACGTAACGGTGGTAGATATGGAAGATGCGGATCACATCCTCAATGGCCTTGTTTGGCACGACTCGCCCGACCGTCAGAAGATTCACAACACCGTCCTGGCGCAATCGTGCCGCAAGTCTCTCGTTGGTGAGCACATTTCTGAAGTTCTCAATCTGTAGGAAGTTGGGCAGTACTCCCGTCCGCTCAGGAGAGAAACCAGCCCTGACAAGTTCCTGACGATTGTACTCCGAGTCGCCCAGGGCAAGGGCGCACCGTCTCAGGTTGGACAATGCCCGACGCCCCACGGCACACAGTTGTCGCTGGTGTTCGTCCCACCCTTGGAAGAAGTGTGCGGGAGTTATATTATGATATATCAAGATCTTGGACCCGCGAAACGCCCGATAGTATCGCACGTTTGGCGTATAGATCGAGTAATGGTAGATCAGTACATCGCTTTCCCCATCCAGATGGGGGACAAACTCCACATCCGGTCGTGCGACTTTTCGAAACTCAGGGGCGACGTGTTCCGCGAAGACTCCCGTCTCAAAACCCCATCCTCGCAAGCGGCGGTCGATCTCCATCGTCTGTGTCGCCACCGCATCAGCGGGGATGACGCCGTGCCCCAGCTGAAATATCCTCACGCTTCGTTCCCCTCTTCCAGACGAAGTCGCTCGATCTCTGCCTCCAACTCTTGAAGACGCTGTCTATTGCTCTCCTGAATCCACAGCACCTCCCCAACGGCACTGACCACCTCGGCATTGAACGCCACTTGCTGGCTCATCCAGCCGCGCACATACCACTTAGTAGATATCCAGTTCCACAGACGGCGAACTGCGACGACAAGCGGACCCAGCAAGGGCACGCTGGAATCAAAACCAGGCTCCTGTAGACGCGATTTGGCCAGCAACTCGTCCACCGTCTGCTGGACTTGCAGAAGAGAATCATGCTCCTCTGGATCCCGATCATCCTCGGTTGAAGTAGGACGGAGGATCTCGGGCCCCAGCGTGGTCACATCGGGACCGTAGCCACCAGCCGCTTGGCAATCAAGGATAGCCTGCTGTACTCGCCTCAATATCATTGACCGATCTAGGTCCGAGTCACGCAACAGGAGTATCGACCCTAGTTCTTGAACGGACGGTGTCATCATGGTCACGTCGGCCATAGCCTTAGTAGTCCCGCAAAGCGTTCCCTGCATAGCTCGTCGGAAGAACATCTCCCAAGCCTCCTCGCAATCCTGCACATGTGGGAGCACCAACACTTGTTCTGGTGCAAGTCCGTTCCTCTCGGCCAGGCTGCGGGTCTGCGCTGCATCAGCGACGATACAGAGATCGACGTGATGGACAGGCGCCTGCTGGTAGTCCGTCGCACGGTGCAGATCCAGAACCACGAAACCGTGCTGGAGTCGTCGTATCGTCTCCAGCAAGGGATAGGCCTTGTCCTCAAATTGAAACAGGAACAGCGCAGTCGCCTGGACGTGATCCTCTCCCAGAAAGGCAGCAGGTGATAGCGCATTCCCGCGGTCCTCCTGGTCCAAGAGCTGGTGCGCGACGTAGAGTTGACAAGGATGCCCCAATGATGAGAAGATCCGCTTCTGCACCGTGCTCCGTGCGCTGGCTTCCGGCGCGACGATGGTGGCACGCATAGACACACTCCTAATGCGAGGAAGCCCTCTGACAGGCACGCAGTGTTCTAAGGTAAGCTCCTTCGACGACCTCCGCGACCCGAGCCTGAGTGAAGCGCTCGAGAACTCGCTGGCGACCGTTCTCCCCCATTTGCCGCGCGAGACTGGGCGAGGTGAGCCATCGGCCTAAAGCCTCAGCCATCGCTTCGGTATCATCAAGTGGTACCAACCACCCGTCTTGACCGTCGCGAATCACCGATGACACGGCTACAGTGCTCGGGCCGATCACGGGCTTGCCCATAATCCACGCTTCCAGAAACACGATGCCGAATGCCTCTCCCGCCGAAGGGAGCACCAGACAATCGCAGGCGTTCAGGGCGTCAATCCGTACATCATCCGAAACTAGTCCCAGATTCATCACTCCGGGGAGGGTCTCCTGCGAGGCAAACAGCTTTCGCGAGAAGTCAGTCTGGGGGCCAACGACCAGGAAGTGTGCCCGTGGATGGCACCGACGGACGGCCATATGCGCTTCGAGCGCCATTTTCAAGCCCTTATACTCGACCTGACGCCCAAGAAAGAGCGTCACGAACGCTTCGTCCGGCAAGCCCAGTCGCTGGCGGCAGACCTTCTGGTTCTTGAGGGGGTAGGATTTCGTGTTGAGGCCATGCCCCACAGTAGTTACCCGCCACGGATTCAGCCCCAATCCCAGCAGGAAGCGCCGCTCACCATCCGTACCCGTCAGGACGTGGTTGCTGCCACGGAGCACGTCAAGCTGGTATCCAAGGTTGTAGGTTACCTCCTGTTCCGGATGAGCGTGCGGGGTCACGACAACAGGAACACGACGCCAACGAGCTGCGACGTATCCGTAGTAGACGTGACTGTAGACCAAACAGTTCAGGTGCACCAAGTCGTAACGGGGCAGTCTGGATACCATAGCTGCCAACATACCAGGACAGAGCGGACCACCACCGAACAGGATAAAAGGCTCATACCAGCGCGAGCGATTGCGCCAATACTTTCCCAGACTCCAATTCAGCACGCGCCAGACAAAATCCGTACGCCGGATACTGCGAAAGCGGTAGATT
>PWVO01000225.1 GCA_003561825.1 Candidatus Woesearchaeota archaeon
GAGGCAATAAGAAGGGTTACAGGGGGGCAGCACAATATAAGAAATGCAAGGGCAATTTCCAAGAATAAGTTTCTGCTTTTTATAAGGAGCCTTGTGCTTATTTTGCTTATTTTTTCCCTTACTGAGCCTTATCTTTGGTATGAAGGCAGGAGAAGCGAGTCTGATTTTGTTATTGCTATTGATGCATCAAGCTCAATGCTTGCTGATGATTTTGAGCCTTACAGGCTTGATGCTGCAAGAAAAGCTGCACTTGATTTTGTAAGAAACTTAGATGCCAAGGTAAAGATTGGTGTTGTTTCTTTTGCAGGCACAACATTCATTAACCAAGACATGACTGAGAGCATGCTTGATGTTGAGAATGCAATTAGCAATATAAGAATTATAAGGGCAGGCGGGACAGATATAGGGGGAGCTATTGTAACATCAACAAACATGCTTATAAAAAAGGAGGGCGCAAGGACAATCATCCTTCTTAGTGACGGCCGGAGCACAGTTGGAACACCTGTCAGGCAGGGTATAGACTATGCTAATGAGAATCATGTGACTATCCACACAATAGGGGTTGGCACAGAAGAAGGCGGAAGGTTTGTAAGAACAGATTTACTAGCAAGGCTTGATGAGGAAGAGTTGATTAAAATTGCATCAGAGACAGGGGGAAGCTACCACAGGGCAGACAGCGATGAGGCTCTTGCAAGGGCTTTCCAGGAGCTTTCTGTGTCAAGAGAGGAGAAAATCCCTGTCAACATAGGCATGGCTCTTGTAATGCTTGCACTAATCCTTCTTTTCATAGAATGGGGCATGATTAACACAAGATACAGAGCATTGCCTTAATTTTTTTCTGTAATCATAAAAATCGGTGAAAGTGCCCTACCACAACCTGAAAGTTGTGCGTGGTTTCTTCAAAAATTCCGGAACTTTGAATCTTTTTAGCAGGAAAACCATTTAAATTTCATCTTCGGATATTATTGCACATCAAACAAATGGAGGGATACAAATGCAATTCAGTGAAAAAAGACTGGAACAGATTAAGAACATGCCAATAGTAGAGAGCAAGGTAAAGAAAAGCAAGGACGGCAAGTTCCTGATGCACAGGACCGTAATAACAGACATTAAGCCTGTAAATTACTATGAGGCTGTTCTTGAAGGAAAGCAGCAGGAAAGCGAAGTTGAAGAATAGGCTTTTTAAAAGTCTGCCAGATTTTTTTGCCTTGTTTTTTTTGCAGCATTTTTCCAGGAAGCCCACTCTTTTCTGAATATGCCTGGAAATCTGCTGTGGTTTTTTCTTAGAAATCTTACTGTTACAGGGTCAGAGGGATAGCCTGAGCCAATGGGCTCTCCTACAGCAGCTTCTATTCTCTTTATCTCATTGTCCCTTGTAACTTTTGCAAGTATTGACGCTGCTGAAACAGCCTCATATTTTGCGTCAGCCTTGTGATCTATAATCAGTTCTGGCCTTGAAGACATTTTTGATAAAAGGTAGTCCCTGTATGCATTAAGATTATTGCTAGGGCAGTCAACTATCGCCCTGTCTGGCTTTAATGCGTCTATTATCTCTGCTGTCTTCACTGCCTCAAGCCAGTTTAGGTTAAGGCTTGCAGACCTTATGCATCTGTCAATCTCTTCTGGAGCAACAATAATTATCTTGAATTTATCTGCAATCTCTTTTATCTTCTTGAAAAGAATCTTTCTCGAGGAAATAGTAAGGAGCTTTGAGTCTTTTACCTTTATTTCACCGAGCCTGTGCAAGTCTTTTTCTTTTATTGATATTCCTGCAAGGACCATTGGGCCGATTACAGGGCCTCTGCCAGCTTCATCTATTCCAGCGATTAGCATAGTAAATAAATAAAAAGAAAGAGAAAGTTTAAATTAGTTGTGGTAGCTTACTTGCTTTTTGAAAGCATCTTTAATGCCGGTTTCATCTCTTTCCATGCAAGCTCAAAGAGCTGCTCAAGGGCTGCTGCAAAGAAAGGCGTGTTTACCCAGATGCCTACATCATATGTTGGGTGCACGTCTTTGTCATCAAGCACCATAAATGTAAGCTCTTTGCTGTCAATTACTGTAAAGCGGGCACTAAGCTTGTCAAGATGCCTTACTTCTGCTACATCAGAAAGCTCTTTTATTGCGTTTTTGCACTCTTTTGTGATAGGAGCAGCAATCCTTATCTTGACACCTCTTTTTTTGATTTTCTCAAATGTGCCTTTTAAAACCTCTGAGTCCCTTATAAGGCCTGTTGTTGTTGTGACTATTGTCACAGTTTCCTCAGCGCTCCTTAATGTGAAGTCAAGATGGTTGTAAAGGTTGTGCCTTCCTCTTAATGATCCTGAAAGGTCGCTTGGCTCTACAAGCTCAACTCCCTGTGTGTAAAGGGTCTTAAGCTCTCCGAGGACTTCTGTGTTTCTCAGCTCCTCAAGCCTCTTTACTTTTGTGTCAGCCTCTACCTTCATATTCTTTTTTGCTCTTTCAACAACCTCCTCTGGGGCAACTGCCATGTATTTTATTGGTTTTCCGAACTTCATTACAACAAAGCCCTTTTTCTCAAGTGACTCAAGAACATCATAACTCCTTGACCTGGGGACATTTGCAATGTCACTGAGCTCCCCTGCTGTCGAAACTCCCCTTGACAGAAGAGCTGTCCAAATCTTTACTTCATAAAGATTCAGAGAGAAATAAAGCCTTAGTTTGCTTAAAAATTCTTCTTTTACTATCATTATTTTTCACCCTCCCTCTTTTTTAATGAATATAATGCCTTATAGGCTTTTAAGGCAATATTTTTCTTAAGATTATTTTTGATTATTGAGTTGTTAATTTATATATGTAACTATTCAGTCAATAATCTAACAAATATTATATTGAACTATTATTTAAATGTTGTCTTTTTTTTTGTTTTGAAGTCCTTTTTTTGACTAAATCCTTCTCTCAGGTGTCAATAAGCTCTTCAAACAAGAGTCCTTTATTTTTTGCCAGTTCTTTTGATATAGCATACCCTTTGTTTGTCTTTTTCAGGTCATCTATGCTTAAGAAAAACCATTCTGACCTGAACTTAACACCAATCCAGGGCTCTGCGCCAAAAACATCAGCAAACTCTTTTATCTGGTCAATGTCAGCTTCGCTTAGGTACTTGTTTTCAGTGCTTACAGTCTTGCACTCTATTGCAAGCTTTCTTATCCTGTTGCCTGCAAGAACATCAGGGCATGCAAACCTGCTGCTTCCTGAGCCAGCCACTCTTATTGCAAGCCAATCACCTGTCATGCAGAAAAGCTGCACAAGATCTCTTTCTGCCTTAATTCCTTTTGATTTTCTGTTCATCTTTTATATAATATCAAAGGCTTAAATAAATACTTTTTGGAATATTTGCATCTAATGCTTTTTTACAACAAAAAAGGGCTTAATCATCCTTTTTTTAATTAAAAAAAGCGAAATTGGCCTTTTCCAGCCTTGAAAAGCAAAAAGCTTAAATATAAATCCAGGTTATGCTAAGATTATAAAATATTAGGTGGTTTGAAAAAATGAGCAAGCGTCTTATTCCTTTAGCAGCAATGGAGAAAATAATGAAGCAGTCTGGGGCAGAAAGAGTTTCGGACAAGGCAAAGGCTGCACTTAAGAATGCACTTGAAGAGATTGCAGAAGAGATAGCAAATGATGCTGTAAGGCTTGCCAACCATGCTGGCAGAAAAACAGTCAAGGCAAGTGACATCAAGCTGGCCTCAAAGTAACTTCAGATCTTAAGCTTTAAGAAGTCATATGCACAGATA
The DNA here is from genome assembly GCA_003561825.1 of Candidatus Woesearchaeota archaeon. GTDB lineage: Archaea > Nanobdellota > Nanobdellia > Woesearchaeales > CG1-02-33-12 > PWVO01. The sequence goes on from PWVO01000225.1 coordinate 3,753, forward strand.
GTGTTTGGAAATATGTCTTTTGCCTCTTCTTCTATTTCAGCTGCAGTCTTGTACCTCTGGCTGAAATGAGTTAATATAAGCTTTTTGGCCTTTGCCTGGCTTGCAAGAAGGGCTGCCTGCTTTGCAGTCATGTGCATGTACTGCTCTGCTTTTTCCTCCTGGTCAGATGCATAGGTTGCCTCGCATACCATGATGTCTGCTTCTTTTGCAAGATCAACAGCATTGCTGCAGGGCAATGTATCGCTGATAATTGCTATTTTTTTGCCTTTTACAACATAAGTAGCCTGTTCTGGGGTTATTTTTTTGCCTTTAAAGGATATTACCTCTCCTGACTGCAGCTTCCCGAGCAAGGGGCCTTCTGGAATTCCGAGCTTTCTCACAGTGTCAACCTTGATTCTTCTCTTGTCTTTTTCAGTAAAGCAGAATCCCAATGAAACAGTGCTGTGCTCAAGAGGGAGTGCCTGTATTTTGAAATTCTTGTTATCAAAAAAACTCTTGTCTTTTATTTCATTAACTGAAATGCTTATTTGCCTGTCAAATGCAAATGCCTCAAGCATCATCTCCATTCTTTTTGAAGTTCCTTTTGGTCCGTAAATCTCGAGAGTGCCTTCATACTCATTTGCAGCAAGAGTCTGTATTAATCCAGGCAGGCCTAAAACATGGTCTCCGTGCCAGTGGCTTATAACAATCTTAGTTATTGCCGAGGGCTTTATGCCCGCTATCTTAAGCTGCCTTTGGGTGCCCTCTCCGCAGTCAAAAAGTATGCCCTCTGGGCCATATTTAATAAGCACAGCAGAGTGGCTTCTCTCTTTTGTGGGGACCATTGCACTTGTCCCCAGGAATATTATCTGCATAAGGCTATAGGGAAACCCTTTATATTAAATACTTTTCCTTGGCGCCAAAACTAAAGCTTTTTAAATATTATGCCTTTATCGGCTTTTTATGCCAGAAAAAAAAGCATCAGCAAGGAAGAAGAAAATAAAGGCAGTATTTACAAAAGAAAGAGTGATTGCAGAAAAGTCAGACGATGCTCTTGAGCTTTACAACCAGAGCAGGTTCGGGTGCATAAATGACGATGGAAAAATCCAGTTCTCGCTTCTTGAGGGCCTTTATTTGATGGAAAAAGGAAAGATTCTTGTTTATGACTACCGCAAGAAAAGGGTCTCTTCAGAAGAGTTTGTCAAGAAATCAAAAAAAGCTGAGCCAAACTTCTGGGTAAGGTACTGCGTCTTCAAAGACATAAGAGAAAGAGGCTACATAATAAAGACTGCGCTCAAGTTCGGGGCAGATTTCAGGGTTTATGACCGCGGCGTAAAGCCAGGGGATGACCATGCCCGCTGGGTGGTTTACCCTGTGCATGAGGGCTCAACCCTTACATGGTATGACTTTGCAGCAAAAAACAGAGTGGCCCACTCTACAAAAAAAAGGCTCATGATAGGCATTGTTGATGACGAGGGAGATGTAACCTATTATGAGATAAAGTGGATAAGGCCTTAGTAAAAATATTTCTTTGAGAACCCCTATTTAAAAAAGCAAGGTTATTATAGAATAAGATTCTCCGAATTAATATGAAGGCAACAGCAAGCATTTGCAATGAATATGATATTGGAAAAATTAAAAAGATTCTTGAGAAACATTTTAAATTAATTGGGATTAGATTTAGGAAAAATTCAGTATTTCTTATAAAGCCAAATCTTCTTGGGGCTTACAGCAAAGAGATGGCAATAACAACTCACCCAGCTGTAATTGAGGCCGTATGCAGAACAATAAAGCCTTATGCAAAATCAATAATCATTGCAGACAGCTCAGGAGAGTCAACTGAAAGGGCATTAGAAGTCTGCGGCATGAACTCGCTCAGCAAATATGCAAAGATAATAAACCTGGATAAAGAAGAGTCGTCTATAAAAAAAATAAATGGCTATGATGTGCCTATTCCGAATATCATCAAAGAATGCGACTATATTATTAATGCAGCTAAACTAAAGACACATGTTCTTACAAGAGCAACCTTATGCACAAAAAACCTTTATGGCTGCATCCCAGGGAAGTTTAAAGGAGAGTTCCACAAGAAATGCCCTGACCCTGAAAAATTTGCTAAATTTCTAATAGCACTTAAAGAAAAAATAAACCCCCAGGTAAATATAATAGACGGCATAACAGGGATAGAGGGCAATGGCCCAGGCTTGACTGGAAAAATAAAAAAAGCCAATGTTATAATAACCTCTGACTCTGCTTTAGGCGCAGACATTCTAGGTGCAAGGATTATGGGATTTAATCCCAAAACAATACCTACAATCATGCTTGACAAAAAGAGAAAAAAAGAGCTGCATATACTGGAAAAAGAAGAAATTGATAAAATCCCAGCCCTGAAATTCAGGCAGCCGACAAGGATTGTGAACAGGATCTCTTTCCTTTATAACAGGATGCCAAGCTCAATCATAGCATTTAATGACAATTGCATGCACTGCCACAAGTGCGAGAAGAAATGCCCGATGCATGCAATAAAAATTACAAAAGACTCATCTTTGTGCAGCCACAAAAAGTGCATATTGTGCATGTGCTGCATTGAGATTTGCCCACATAAGGCAGTTTATCTCAGGCAGCCAAAGATAACAAGTTTTGTAAATTACATAAAAAGAAAGGCAATGAGAGAATAAATATTATCAGAGTGCTTCTAAATAATTGAGGATCCTATCTTCAGATTTTGGTTTGCTTCATGGCTTTTGTTCTGAGAAAAAATTCAGGCAAAAACTAAGCCCAGGCCCAGTCATCAAGCTCAGCAATCTCTAAAGGCGTCATGTAAAAGTAGTTTTTAATCTGAGAGCCTTCATAATAGGAACCACTTAAAGATCCGTAAGTTTCTGGAATTGACCCAAGAGTAATGCTCATATCCTGAAGCTCAAAAAAATGCTGTTCTGCCTTCAATAAGTCACCGTATGTTAATGGTTCTCCCTCTCCTCTCTCTTGTGCTATGCCTCGAAGAAAAAAACTTCTGTATCCTTCAGTCGTAGGGGATGCATAACCGTACTGAGCCCGGTTTGCCACAGTTATTACATTGGGCTTGCCGAAAATCTGCCCTGTTTCTTTTTCAAATTCGCCTATGTAGTCGTAAAGGTTTCTCTTAAAGTCATACCCGAAGCAAGAGTCCATAATAACCGTTACATCATCCATAGTGCCTTCCCTTTTCATTAGGGAGTATGCAAGCTCTTTGTAGCTTATGCTCACATCATCGCCTAATGAAATTTTCTCATTATGCCCGTGAGCAGAAAACCATACTACTGTTTTTCCGCTGCTTTTTTCAATATTTCCAAGAAAAAGGTTTTTTGACTCAATAGTGTCTTTGTCAGGGCTTGAGTCATCAATGACAACTGCCCCTGCATCAGCAGCAAAATCAACAACCTGGGGGAATGAAAAAATGTCCTGCACTTTGTAAGAGATTGGGATTACAGTTGTTTCTTTGTCAATTAAAGGCTTATTGGCAAAATCTTCTCCATGAAACTGCATAATTTTTCTGGCTGCAGAATCCAGGCTGCTTTCTGTTATTTCATCTCCCTGTTCTGCAATAAGCCGCGATGCTGCAACAGCAACAGACCACCTGTTTACAGGGTTCAGGCCTTCTGTAATCTCAAGAAAATTTTGGTCTGAGTAAATCCTGGCCATGTCTTCATGATCCCACCCAGGGTCAAATTCTTCTTTTATGCCTGAAATCTCAAGCAGCTTTTTTACAAATTCAGGGTCTTCAGAGCTTTTAATCGCAGCCCTAAAATAAAAAAGGTCATTTCTATTGTCAATGTTCTCTCCGTCCAGCTCAAACTCGCTCATTTTTGACATCAGCTTGTCATGAAACTCCTTTTCATCAAATTCCCACATCATTCTTATCCCGTCTCTTCCTGGTATTTCCTCTGTCTTTTCAATGATGTGCATAAACAGCTCCTTTGAAGACACACCTCCGAACAAAGAGAACAAAGAGAAATCACTTGTTGAGCCAACAGGAAAGCTTTCCTCAAATGACCCACTCTGGAACATCCAGGGGCTGGCATCCTGATTGTCAATAAAAACATGCACAATCTTTGAAGAGATATCATTGAGGCTGCCCCATGATATTGGACTGCTTTCTTTGAACAGGAATCCGGCTTCCTTGATAGTAGCATCCTCCTCGTACTTATACATTGTAAGAAAAATCTTGCTTTTGTCATATATTGCAGGAACAATTATTGTTTCGTATTTGTCATCATTTAAAAGAACATCAATGAAGTTATTATCTCTAGCCTCAATAGTAATACTTGACTTTTCATCATCAATGTAAATGCTGCTTAATCTCTCTCCTTTTATTTTTGCAGAAGAGCATTCTTTTCCAATGCATACTGGCTTGGATGCAGTAAAAGACAGGTCTGTTTTTTTGAAGCCAGAATTTCCAGCCCCATCAGAAGGATAAAGAATTATCATCTCTGGCCCCGTATAAACAAAGCCATTGTAAAGCCCGGCAAATTCAGGAAGATCAGGATGCTCTAAAATAACCCAGCTGCCTTCTGTATCAAATTCAATCTCTCCTGTATGTGAGACCATAAAGGAAACATATGTTTCTTTGTCAGGAATAACTTTAATATCATTAATAAACATCTCTGAGCTTGAAACTAATATCACTCCCTCATCCCTGACTAACAAGCTTATGTCTTCTCCGCTGATGACAGCATCTGTTCCTCCTGTTCTTACTGTTGCCTCTTCCACAGA
>PWVO01000207.1 GCA_003561825.1 Candidatus Woesearchaeota archaeon
CCAGTCAATGTTACAATAGAGGATGACAGAGACCTTTATGGTTTTGAGATGACCATCTGGAATAGTTCAGGCAGCCAAGTATATCACGAGGAGGATTATACCCTCAGCGGACAGACAACCTTTACCTTTACAGACACGATAGACATCAATTTATGGTTTCCAGGCGTATATACAATCAATGTGACTTCTTCTGATAGCCACACTGCAAGGCTTATAAAAGATTATGATGTTTCAAAAGAGAAAGACCTGCTCAGATTTGAAACAACAGAAAATAATATCCTGAAGATTGAAGCTGAAGGTGCTACGAGAGCAAGCGCCGTCAAACAGTTTGACAGGTATATTTTTGACTTTGACTATACAAACCATAAGGGAGCTTATGTTTATCATCTCAGAAGCGAGAAAAACACAATAGATTATCTGCCTCATTCTGATTATAATGCCCATTTTGTGATATGGGACTCAGAGACAAAACAAGGAAACTGGGTTGATTTTGAGCTTGACGGAATCCAGGCAAATTATGAAATTCAGAAAGTCTCTGACTATCATTATATTATCAGGATTATGCCAGCACAAGCCAAAAATAACATGCGGTTTAATTCAGTCGGTGCTTTAAATACAAACACACAATCATATTCTTGGAATTTGCTGGAGGCTTCTATAAACTATCAAAGCCCAATCCTAACAAACATCACAGCACATTTTGAGCTGAATGTTTCTTATGATGCTTCTGTCAGCGACATAAATGCGGTATTTGAATATAATGGAAGCATATACCCTGTTACAAAAACCGACCATGGAACACATTACAGTTTAAAAAGTAGCGTAACAACTCCGGGAGTGTTAATGGGCACAGAATTATTTAATTTCTCTTTTGATGTGGAAGTAACTATGACAGATGCCTCAACAGTCAGCGAGCTCTTAGAATACCAGCAAGAAGTCTCAACAACCAGGATTGATGTAGAGATATACGACGAGCTTGATCCAACAGCCCTTATTACAGACGAAACTTTCAGGGTGTATGTTATAGACGAGGGGAGGTCATACATAACCACAAATGGAACTATCCTCATAGGAGAGCTGACAAAAGGAGAGAAATTTATTGAAATTGAAAGCGACAATTACCCCAGGAGGGGGTATTATGTCACAATCACCGACGAGCTGAATGTTCCCCTCAGGGCATATATGCTTAACCAAACAGAAAGCACTCAAGATATTACTTTTGTTATAAGAGACAGCGGTCTTGAGAGAGTAGATGCTGTAAGAGTTACATTTTATCGGTCTTTTGAATTGACTGAGTATGTTATAGGACAGGTTGAGACTGATTTCGTCGGACAGGGCTTGATTCATCTTGACACAAAGAACAAATACAGAGTAGTCATTGACACCCAAGGAAGGTATCCCATAAAAAACATACAGCTCAGACCAATCCTGAACAATTACCAGATAGTCATTGAGACAGCAGTTGAGGGCTTCCAGAACACTTACGAGGGCATATCTTATTCAATTTATCCGACAGCGAGGAGCTTTAACATCAGCGAGGAATGGACTAATTTTACGCTTGAGATATATTCTACAAAAGGAGACCTTGAATTTTGGGGGCTCAGGATATACGACCATGGTTTTGAGTGTTATCCTGCCAGCTGTATTGCCAATATGACAGGTCACAGCGGAGGCTCTGCAACCATACTTATAAGAGGAAATGAGTCAGGCACAGCTAAAGTAGAATATTTCTTTAAAAGAGTGGGGCATGATTTGACTTATATAAACTTTAATTTGGTGTCCTGGATTAGAAAGCTGCTTGCAATGCCGACGAGCTTATGGGAATCTCTCCAGGCAGTCAGAAACGATTACAGCCCAATAATGCTGGCTATAATCGCTATTGTTGGAACAGTTGCCATGATTGGAACTGCTGCCGAGCTTGGTGTTTATGGCATCTCTCTCATAGTTATTGCTGCTTTTGGACTGGTATTTTTCACAATTGCAGGCTTTATAAGCCCAATAGTCACAACTATCTCTCTTATCCTCGGTGGGCTTACATATTCAAGATTCCAAGGAGGGCATGACTGATGCAGACGCTAATTAAAGTAATGATGGTTTTGTTTTGCATGAACCTCTTTTTATATGTTGGTTTAAATATGAACTACCTCCAGACAGGGAATTTTGAGCACAGACCTGCCAAGATGCCAGGAGATATAATTGATGTCCTTATGGTTTCAGCACCAACTAGCCTGGATTCTGCAAAGGGAGATATTGGTTTCGGCTCTGCCCTTACTGAGCCATCCAAAGCAACAGGGGAAGAAACAGGGCTTGGCGGTATTGCCTTTCTGGATGCGTTAAGAATAATATGGTCTTTGATACCCACTTTCTTCAATGTTGCAGCTGCTGGAATTACCTTGTTTTTCGTCGCTGATTTGCCTCCTATCTTCGCCTGGATGATAGGAGTTCCAATGATTTTGGTGTTTTTGCTCACGATATTTGCATTTATAAGGGGTGTTCCAGATTGATTAATGAGATTTTACCAGACCTGTATCAGTTTGTAATCGGCAACCAGATATTTGCAGCCCTGGGAGTCTTGCTTCTTATAGTCGGTATGCTGCTCATATTCAGGGCTGGAAAGATTGTAATTGCAATGCTGGCTTTCCCTCTCGTTACAACCTTTATGGTCTCAACACAATTTATAGAATTGCCGAAATATGCCTCTGTGCTGATGTGGCTTGCAGGAGGAGTCATATTTGCAGGAGTCTTGATAGCGCTGATATGGAAATAATACTGTAATACTGTAATACTGTATTACTCTGGAAATAAAATATGGAGGAAAAAAACATGGCATACGCAATTTATCGTGGAGGAAAGAAAATTCAGAGGATCTCTGGAGATCCGAGAGCCGATCCCAGGCAAAGACAAAGAATAGTTTGGGATGACACAGAGGCTGGAGTGAGGTCTTGGATAAAAGAATGGGGAACTAAAAAACAAAGAGAAACATTTTTAAAACCAAGAAAGAGAGTTAGACGACAACCAAGAAAAGAAACATTTTTTGACTTTTTATGATATACTCCTTACAATATCAAAAAAAGTGCTATTGGGATTGCAAAAAAACCTAAGATTAAAAACAGCTTCTCAACTCCTTTGAGTTCTTTATTTATAATTGTTAATTTTGAACCTTCTTTCTTATATTTAAACAAAGATTCTATTCCATCCCCCCAGTTAGAAACAGACCAAAAAAGAAGCAAGATCCAACCCATTATGCTGCCTAAACACAAAATAATCCCAATCCAATAAAAAATAATCTTAAACCAATCATCCAAAACAAAAAAGCTCATCCATCATTTTGGAGAGAGAAAATATATAAATCTTTCTAATTAAAAAGGGGCGGTTTTAATTAAGGGAGATATGCCAGTTTTTCATATATATTATTTTGATACCCCTTTTTTGCTCTGATTTTTCCCCTATCACTCCTGGGCTTCCTTCTTTTTTTGTCTTTGCCTCGTTTCCCAATCTGAGCACCATATAGTCTGGCTCTTTGCAGCCCTGCCTTTGTCCTTTCGCTGATCTTTTCCCTTTCTGCCTTTGCTACTGTGGCAAATATAGACACCACTACATCCTTGAAATTGCCAACAGAGCTGATATATTGTTCTGTGTAACTGTGCCAATCAACTTGACAGTTCTCAAGCTCTTTGAGCTTCTGGAGTGTGAAGAGAGTTCCTGCCCTGGAAAATCTGGAGAAATCCCAAAAAAGCACTATGTCAAACATCCTTCTATGTGCATCCTGGAAAAGCCTGTCAAAAGCAGGTCTTTTTGTTTCTTTGCCTGAGATTATGTCAATATATTCCTCAAAAACCTCCCATCCTAACTTGTTACAGTATTCTCTCAGTTGGATGAGCTGGTTCTCTGCTTCCTGTTTGTCTGTGGAAACCCTAACATATACTGCGGCTTTCATAAAACCTCAATTCTGAACATTCCGAATACTTCTATAACCTAACATTAAGAAAATAGCAACAGAAAAAAAAACGATGAATAGATTATTTATAGCAAAAGCAAAAATAGCAATAATACAAAAAGCTCCTGTGAAGAAACTATCAAAGATAATTTCAAAAAAATTTATTCTTTCCATTTTAATCATCCTTTTCATCTTTGACCTCAAATGAATACCCTGAGTCCTTAACCTTTTCCTCTATATCAACCTTTTCAACCTTATCAACCTTATCAACCTTGTTTTTTCCAGGCATCTCCCCAGTCTCATATTCAATCAGGATGCCAACCCTATTAAAAAAACCCATGACTGTGTTGCCTTGCAGGGATGCCTTGATTGCCTTGTCTTTTACATCTTCCTTGACCTTTCTGATTCTATTGGCTACTTTTTGCACCCATCTATCCTGAGCCAAGGACTTAAAGCCTTGATCCATGTCTTTCTCGTCTGAAAATAAGAAATTCTGGAATTTTGCGAGTTCAGACTCAATATATTTCTTATCCCCTTCATCCTGGGTTATAAAAAACATTTTTTCTTCTTGGATGATATATCCCTTGACTTTTGTCCTAACCATGCGATAAAGCCCTCTTTGTTTCAAAAGGAACAGCTGCAACATCCAGCCTCTTTTTAATATCTCTCTCGCTATCTTCTCGTCTCGTCTGACAGTTATTTTTAAATAGTGCTCCATTTCAATCCTCCTTCAATTCTATTTTTTCAATGTATGCTCTTGTTCTCAATAAAAGAGATTTGTTCCCCTTTTCCATATAATCCCCAACTATACCAACTGCAATAAACAAAAGACCAGCCCACAAATAAGTATCAAATCTCCCCCTGACCTCCTGCTTGAGATAGTAGTCTGGAGGATAGTCAAAAGAACCATCAATGCTATAAACTTTCTCATATACTGTCTGAGGGTGTTCATTAAAAATTGCCCTGCCTTCTAAAGCAGTCCTAATCAACAGAATCAAGCTCAAAATAACCAATATATCTGCAATGATCCTGATCCTTTTTCCAAACTTTTTAATCATAGTTAATTACCACAGTATGAACTAATCATAGTTAATTACCACAATATGAACTAATCATAGTTAATTACCACAATATGAACTAATCCCTAGTTAATTACCACAGTATGAACTAATGCCTAGTTAATTACCACAGTATGAACTAATGCCTAGTTAATTACCACAGTATGAACTGTGTTTTTTGCCGTGGTGTATAACAAAATCCTCTATTGCTTCCTTCGTAAAAATCCATTTTACACCTAATCTCTTGGCTTTTATCCTTCCTTCTTTTGCCATTTTGGAAATAGTGGCAGGGTGCAACCCTGTTTCTCTTGCTACATGATTAACTTCATAATACCCAATATCATTCTCTTGAATTGTTGGAGTATTTTGCTCAATCAAATCTCTGATAAATTTCTCTTTGAATGCAATCTCCCTGGCTCTTACCTCTTTCTCAAGCCTTGGAGGGAACTGCTTTCTAAAATAGCCTCTTAGCAATGGATCAACCTTTCCCCTTCTTCTTCCTATTCCATAAACTGAAAGGTGTATAATCTCTTTTTTACCATATACAAGAAATTTGCCAGTCTTTGGGATATGAACCAAGAGATTGATCCTTTGCTCCCTGAAATATTTGTCCAGGTAGAAAAAAGAAGGAAGGCAGAAGATGAGCCCAACATTTTTGAATCTGCTTGTCATTGCTATTTTTACAAAGTCAATATTCTCTCTCTTCATGCTTTCCCTGGAGAGTAATCCTGTTCCTGCCTCGTCAAACATTACCCACTCGCCTTTTTTTGCATTAAGATATGCTTTTTTAAATTCGTTAAAGTCTTGGCAAATTTGGTCTGGTCTGATTTTGCCTTCACTTAAAAACTCGGCATTTTGAGCTGCAAAGGTGGTCTTCCCTATTCCCTCATGCCCTGTTACAACAAGCAAATAGTCTCTGTTTTTCTTGTTGATTCTTGGTTTGACTACCTTCTCAAGATATAAGGCATACTCATTCTTTTTTTCAGACTGAAAAGGCAAATCTTCAAAATTAAGGCTCATCCCACAAAGACCTCCTGTCTCCACTTAAAAATGAGTCGTCATGGTAGCCGAAACGAGAAATAAACTCCCTGATTAAATCATAAGCTCTTTTTAGATCTTCAAACCCTATGTCCCCTCCTCTATACTTGGAGATTGTTCCTTTAAGCTTATTAATTTTATCCTTGTCGCTGTCCTCTTTAAATTTCTCGTCTTCCAGCTTGCTATATTCTACAAAATCATACAGCTGACCAATAGTCTGCCAACAATCCCAAAACAAAGGATATTTCTTTATGTCCTGCTTGACATATATCTCCCTGTTTATCTTGTTTATTAGCTCATTATAGTCGCTGATAAGCTGGGCTTCTTTCTGGATGATGCTTGCTGAAATCCTAATCTTGTCAAGAAATACCTGCTGCTCGTTGTCTCTCTTGAAAGAGTCTGCAAAACTTTCATCATATCTTGCCATTTTTCTTTTTTTCCTTTAAGACCTCTGTCTTTAGAAAGTCCTCAAAAACATCAAACTCCTCTGCAAGAAACTCGCAGGCTCTTTTAAAAAAGCCAGAAGAACCCTCTTTCTGCTCAACATAATTCATTGCCTTGGCAAGACCTTCCTTAGCAGGACAGTCTCTAATACTATGAATTATAGTCCTGTTGTCTTCAAATTCCAGCCTCCTTATTCTCAATACCATCATACAGGGATTGTAGCACCCATAGATGCAGCCAATTCTGTAATCATAGTCTGAGTCCTCAAACCTATAATAATGGCTATAATAGCTGCTCCTGCGGCTGCAATGGCAGCCCATTTGATTAGCTCAAACATTTTGTTATTGCTCATGTTTTCTGGTTTTGTTGCTGCTCTGGCTGCAAGATTGTCAAGGATTCTGCTATCAACCTCAGAATAGAGCTCATAAAAGCTCTTGGGAACAGGATCTCCCTTAACATAGAAAAAAGCAGGTCTGTTGTTTATAGAGAATTTTTCAGGCATGCCAATATTTGATTTTTTGGCATTAATGTCCTTAATCTGCTGGTCTATTTTTGATAGGGTTTCAGTTAATATGTTTTCGTTGGCTGCTTCGTCAAGTTTCCCACTCATGACCAACCTCTTAAATTTATTGGTTATTTCTTGCTTTTGCACCAGAAGCCCACTAATTTGAGTATCATACTTCTGTATTGCTTTCTTCATAGAGGACTCAACATTCTTGGGATTGAGATGCTCTGGGTTCAAATCAAGGCATTTTTCAGGGTTGGTGACATACATCTCCCCATTAATCCTGAAATGATAGTCATCTGGAGTCTGGAAATGTTGCTCTACGCTTCTGCTTGGAGTGAAGATATACGCCCAGCAGCCCCTCTTATTAAAGAATTTTTTGAGAGAGAAAAATATCTCTTTCCAGGAAACAAAAAAAATAAAGATTACTGCTGTGATGAAAAATGTGCCTATAAAAATGGTTGCTAAATAGCCTATCATAATATTACCCCCTTAAATTCTATGTCTTGACTCTGTTCGGAAAGAGATTAAAGAAACTAAATCCTTTTTTCTCTTTCTGGCTCTCGGTATATTCTGTCTTGGAAATTTGTGTCAGTTTGGTGAAAAGCTCTCCAATCCAGCCCTCCTTGCTCCTTGATGTGGCTTCTACTGTGGCAAGATTGCACAAAATCAAATATTTGGTTTTGGGAAGCCGATACATGTCGCAGATTGTGACGAGCTGGGATACAGCAAAAATATATTTCCTCTCAAAAAGGTCGTAGTAATTAAACGCCATGTCTCTGTTGATTTGCTCAAATCCCTGGGTGACTGGCTCAATAATGTCAGCTGTCAATGCAGAAAAGTTTTCAAAGGGGTTTCTTTGTCTTACTCCTGTTCTTGGGGGCATTGTTTGTGTATATTCGTCGTCTTCCATGGTTTAAACCTCTAAAAAAGCCTCTCTTGATCTTCCTCCTTGATTGGCAACATTGCTGTTATAACAAAATATATACCAATAAGGATCAGAAGAATAGGCAGAAAATACTCTGCTCCGAAAACATCAAATGTCTGTGTTTTTGTGTTTTCTGTAATGTTTTGTGTGGTTTGGTTGAGAACGAGGGAATCATTTTGAGAAAAATAAGAGTAATCTGTGGTAATGAAACTGTCTGTTCCTACATCATAAGTTATTCCTGTCACTAAGACAGATACTCCCAAAAGAATCAAAATAATCCCCCCTATGAACGAGGAAAAGGCTTTCTCATACCATACCTTTCTGATGCTTCCCAAGAATAGAAAAAACAATCCTGAAAATAAAATTAATACAAA
>PWVO01000171.1 GCA_003561825.1 Candidatus Woesearchaeota archaeon
GTTCGAGTCCCGCCGAGTCCACCAAACATGTCGCGAAGCGACCTGTTTGGCTTAACGAAATGCAGTAGCAAAATTAGCATTTCGTTATGCCCGAAAGAATGGCGCAGCCATTCTTGAGAAAAGACTTTAGAGGAAGAAGTTCTTAAACTTGATAATCTTCTCGCAAGGTTGTCAGATTTAAAAACTTCTATTTAGAGGTTTTTAAGGTAGAAAGTTTTGCTTTCCACCATTGATGTCAAAAATGCTAAAGCGATTTTTGACAGGAGTTCAAGATGCAGAAGCATTTTGGTCACCGGAAAGTGTAAAAAGTTTCGTCGAAACTTTTTAAGCACAACGAAATGCTCGTGTTAATTCACTCGCATTTACGTTGAGTTTTTAAAGTTCGCTGAAGCTTCACTTTAAAAGCTCTTTGAAAACTGAGTAAATTGTTCATAGAAATGTACAATTTCAAACGAACGCACTGCGTTCGTTTGGAACGCATCAGTCTTTATTGACGGATGCGTTTCACCAAAAAAGATAGTAGAAAGATACTCATGTGCATGGTGAATGCCTTGGGTCTTGATGCCGAAGAAGGACGTGCCAGGCTGCGATAAGCCTCGAGAAGCTGCCAAGAAGCGCTATACTCGGGGATTTCCGAATGGGGAAACCCAACTACTGCAAAGTAGTTATTTCTTTATTGAAAGCTAAATTTACTTTAGCCATAGATAAAGAGATGGTGACCCGGTGAACTGAAACATCTTAGTAACCGGAGGAAAAGAAACTAAAAAAACCTAATTTATTAGGTAGGTATTTCCCAAGTAGCGGCGAGCGAAAGGGAACTAGCCCAAACTCAGACAAGATCTATTCAATTAGATCCGTTGAGACCTTGTTTACAAGATCTTAACGCTCTGGGGGTATGGAAACTCTATGCCTTTAAGGCAAAAAAGTTAGAAAATTTTCTGTAGAAGAAGCTTGCTGGAAAGCGGCGCCATAGAGAGTAATAGCCTCGTAATCGAAACAGAAAATCTTTTTGAGTTATCCTGAGTAACACGAGACACGTGTAACCTCGTGTGAACGAAGCAGGACCATCTGCTAAGGCTAAACACATCAAGACACCGATAGTGAACCAGTACCGTAAGGGAAAGGTGAAAAGAACCCCGGGAAGGGGAGTGAAATAGAACCTGAAACCGTGCACAGACAAGCTGATAGAGCCTGTTCACTTTATGTGAATGGGTGATATTGTGCCTATTGAAAAATGAGCCAGCGAGTTAATGGTACGCGCAAGCTTAAGCGATTCAGTCGTGGAGGCGTAGGGAAACCGAGTCCTAACCGGCGATTAGTGCGTGCTATTAGACCCGAAGCCAAGTGAGCTAACCATGGGCAGGGTGAAGTCTGTCGAAAGTCAGATGGAGGCCCGAACCGATGTATGTGGAAAAATGCTCGGATGACCTGTGGTTAGGGCTGAAACGGCAATCGAACTTGGCGATAGCTGGTTCTCCCCGAAATATATGTAGGTATAGCCTTGATCTTATACGGGTTGTGAGGTAGAGATACTGAAAAGAGATTGGGCGCTTTGCGTACCAACTCTTACCAAACTCCGAATGCACAATCCTTTGATCAGGAGTCAGTTCTAGGGAGCAAGTTCCTAGCGCGAAAGGGAAACATCCCAGACCATCAGTTAAGGTCCCAAATCTTTGCTTAGTGAGAAAGGCAGTAAAGCTGTTTAGACAGCTAGGAGGTTAGCTTAGAAGCAGCAATCCTTTAAAGAAAGCGTAACAGCTCACTAGTTAAACGGCTTTGCGCCTAAAATTTAACGGGACTCAAGCAAAGAACCGACACTATGGTTTTGTCGTTCCTTCGGGAGCGGCAGAAGGTAGGGGAGCATTGATGTCATCCGTCTCTGACGGATCTCGGCTGTGAAGGTAGACTCGGGAGAGCTACTGGAGCGTCATCAAGTGAGAATGCTGGCATGAGTAACGAGAAGGTGGTGAAAACCCACCTCGCCGAAAATCTAAGGGTTCCTCCGCTATGTCAGTCATCGGAGGGTTAGTCGACCCTAAGGCGAGGCCGAAAGGCGTAGCCGATGGATAGCAGGTTAATATTCCTGCACTACTATAAAACCGTTACCACCGATGGAGGGACGGAGTTTGATAAGTTGAGCCCATTAAGGATTTGGGTCCCAAGAACGAGTTAGAATGCGTAGGAAAATCCGCGCTTTCGCTTAAGGCAAGTTCGAGGGAGAAGGCCGTCTTCGGACGGAGTATTCGACTGCGTTAAGCTTCCTGGAAAAGCTTCTAGGGAGGTTTTATAGTAATCGTACCGCAAACCGACACAGGTAGATAGGTAGAGAATACCAAGGCGAACGAGAGAATCGTGACCGAGGAACTAGGCAAATTACATCCGTAACTTAGGGAAAAGGATGCCCTATCGCAAGATAGGGGGCACAGAAATGGCTCAAGCGACTGTTTACTAAAAACACAGGTCTCTGCTAAACTCGTAAGAGGACGTATAGGGGCCGACACCTGCCCAGTGCCCGTAAGTTAAGACTGGAGGTGATTTCTTCTCAATGGGAAGAATGAGCTTTCGGTTCAAGCTCGGGTGAACGGCAGCAATAACTATAATTGTTCTAAGGTAGCGTAATCCCTTGCCGGGTAAGTTCCGGCCTGCACGAAAGGTGTAACGACTTGAGCACTCTCTTAGTCACGAACTCGGTGAAATTGAACTACCGGTAAAGATGCCGGTTACCTGTTGCTGGACAGATAGACCCCGTGGAGCTTTACTGTATTCTGATATTGGTGCGTGTTGTTAACTGTGTAGAGTAGGAGGGAGTGTTTTGTCGCCCAAGGGCAATGAGACACGTCAATGAAACACCTCTCTTTTAACAATGCAAGCCTAACTGTCTCCCGTTAAGCCGGGAGGAGGACAATGTTTGAAGGACAGTTTATCTGGGGCGGATTCCTGCTAAAGAGTAACGCAGGAGCACAAAGGTTCCCTTGTCTCGGATGGAAATCGAGATGTAAGCGTAAAGGTATATGGGAGCTTGACTGCAAGACAGACAAGTCGCGCAGATACGAAAGTAGGTCTTAGTGATCTTCCATGAGCCTAGTGGTAGGCCTGGAACTTATCGGATAAAAGTTACCCCGGGGATAACAGGCTAATAGTGCCCGAGCGCCCACAGCGGCGGCACTGTTTGGCACCTACAAGGAAATAGAAAGGGGTGCTATCGGAGAAATCCGGTACCAAAAATTCGGCTAATAACGGTGGAGTCCTAACGCACATTGTGGTAATGTTAGTGCGTGGATAATACCGTGGGAAGTCTAACAAAAGTTCAGAAATCCATAATAACAGGAAAATTGTTGGGAGATGGATCTCTAAGAAGGAGAAAGAACACTCTTTTAGAGATTAATCATTCTTACAAACAGAAAGAGTATGTATTTTGGTTGTACGAGAAGTTGGAATCTTATGTTTCAACTCCTCCGAAGTTGAGAAAATCCGGGAAAAACAGATTTTCTTATCGATTTACAACCAGAAGCATACCCGAATTAAATGTGTTTTATGAGGATTACTATTCCTCTAAGGCATATAAAACCGTTCCCAGAAACCTACAGCTAAATGCTTTGACACTAGCTGTTTGGTTTATGGATGACGGTTCTAAAGATAGAGATTCTGTTTATTTTAATACTCAACAGTTTGACCTGGATGACCAAAACTTCCTTCTTAAAAAACTTTCAGAAATGGGCTTAGAAGGTTCCTTAAACAAGGACAAGCTCTATTTCAGAATAAGGCTTTATAAGAGATACTTACGAAGATTTAATATCTTAGTAGAGCCATTAGTTATTAAGAGTATGAAGTACAAACTTTTGTTATGACCCCGTATCGACTGATCCTATTGAATTAGATTCAATAAGAGAGATGTTAGGTACTTCACTTAAGTGAAGATAATGCCTTTCATAATACGCCGACTCCTATCTCTTTAAACACATGGATGGTTTGAAGGAATGAGGAAGAAGATATAGTCAGTGCAGCTAGTAATAGCTGATTATCATGCGATGTCGACTCTTCTTATCCTGGGGCTGGAGCAGGTCCCAAGGGTTGGACTGTTCGTCCATTAAAAAGGAGCGTTAGTTGGGTTTAGAGCGTCGTGAGACAGCTCGGTCCCTTTCCGCAACAGGCGTAGAGTTTTGAGGGGAGTCATTCCTAGTACGAGAGGACCGGAATGAACGAGTCTCTAGTGTACCAGTTGTTCCGCCCGGAGCATCGCTGGGTAGCTACACTCGGACGTGATAAGCGCTGAAAGCATCTAAGCACGAAGCACACCCCAAGATTAGAACTCATCCCATTTATGGGACACAATTCCTGGGAGATTACCAGGTTGATAGGCTGCAGGTGTAACCCCCGTAAGGGGCGTGCGGATTTTTCTTTTGCTGAATTTGATATTTGTTGATTGAGAGCTTGCTCTTGAAACGCCAATTGAGAATGATGTTCTTGAAAATCCCAGCCGAGCAGTACTAATATTGTGCATCTTTTACTATCTTAAGAAGTTTACACTCGAAACATCAATTTACTCAGTTTTCAGGGAGCTTGTCGGAGCTTGGCAAAGAAGCCCTTTGACACAGGAACATTTAAAACAAAATTTGTGAATACTGTCTCGGTGACGATAGCGGTAGGGTTCCACCTCTTTCCATTCCGAACAGAGAAGTTAAACCTATCAGCGCCGAAAATACTGGAATTTATTCTGGGAAGATAGGTCGTCGCCGGGACAGTGAACACAAGTTCTTCATAACTTAAATTATGAAGCTGCATAAAGGTTTTAAGATAGCTGGTTTGTCGCTTTGTTGCTATCTAAGTTAGAAAACCAAAAATGAATTAATAATTTAATCAAAGCGAGGAAAATATAATGTCAAAAGCAAGAAAAGTTCAAAATCCTTCCCCTGCGATGGACAAACTGGTAGAGGAGCAGGGCATTCAAGTAAGACAATTTCGCCCCGGTGAATTAGTCGAAGGTGTAGTAATAAGTGTTTCCCATGATCAAGTCCTTTTAGACGTCAATGCTAAAGCCGAAGGCGTGGTTTCAGGCAGTGAACTAGGGGATAGATCCTTTGGGTATGGTAATTTAGAACCGGGAGACAAAGCTCTCGCCTCAGTAGTTCAATCCGAAAATAGTCAAGGCTACGTGGTACTTTCATTCAAACGCTGTGAAGGAGAGCGCCAATGGTTAACCGTCGAAGAAGCTCTAGAAAACGATGTTTCCTTGGAAGTAACCGTACAGGAGTACAACAAAGGAGGTCTCATAGTAGATTGTTTAGGTTTAAGAGGTTTTATACCCCTCTCACATTTGGACAGAGTACATTTTGCGGAAGATATAGCCAAATTTGCGGCCGGCAGCGAAGCCGAGCTCAAAGAATCACTAAAAGTTTTAGCAGGGAAGCAGTTAAAAGTAAAAGTAATAGAAGTAGACAAAACGAAAAACAGGCTGGTTTTATCCGAAAAGGAAGCTCTTAAAGCATATAGCGATGACTCTAGAAGGGAAAAGCTGGCTGAAATTTCAGAAGGCGATATCCTAACCGGAATTGTAACCGGCCTTATGCCTTTCGGTATTTTTGTAGATCTTGACGGAGTCGAGGGCTTAGTACACATTAGTGAAATTGCCTGGGAAAAAGTAAATGATCCGGGTAACTACTATAAAGTAGGCGAATCCATTGAGGTTAAAGTATTAGGTGTTGACGAGGATTCCGAAAAATTGGCGCTGAGTGTGAAGAGATTAATTCCCAACCCCTGGGAAGACGTGCAAGAAAAATATCCTGTTGGTACCAGAATTAAAGGAGTTGTAAGTCGAATTGTACCCTTCGGAGCCTTTGTTACTGTAGAGCAGGGATTAGAAGGTCTTATCCATGTCTCTGAAGCAGGAGGTCCTTTGGAAGAAGGGGAAGAAGTAGAGGCTATTGTGACATTGGTTGACTCGGATAATCAGAAATTAGCATTAAGTACTCGTCTCTTGGAGAAGATTGAACGCTAACCACCGAATTGAAGCAACTAAACCGTAAGATAAAAATGGAAAAAACTCTCGAAAGACTCACATTAAAGGCGCGAGAATCCTTAAAACCCTTTACGGATTCTACTGACAAAGTTTCCTGTTTGAAGTTGATCAAATCCTTGAAAAAGCAGGGAGGTATGGCAGCCAACTTGATTACTGCTCTCGAAATTAACCCCGAAAATATGGAAGGACTTTCTATGCGCTTGGACGAATTGGTAAAAGGATCTTATTATGAAGCTTCTCAGTTAAAGCAACCTTACGTTGGTACCGAGCACCTTCTTCTGGCTCTGCTAAAATCCGTAAAATCACCCGCCTATTCAGAAGCTTGTAAAAAACTCTCCAAGATGAGTATATTTCCAAAAATACTTTCTGAATCCGAGGAATCCGAGACTACAGGTCTGCTGGATATATTTGCCACCAACCTGAACCTAAAAATTGCTACAGAGTCCGGTAAATCCTATGTATATCGGGATACTTTCGATTTAATGCTCTCCGTTTTGCTGCAAAGAGAGAATCCAAATCCATTAATGGTGGGAGATTCTGGCGTAGGTAAAGAAGCGCTAGTCTATTTATTGGCTGAGAAGCTAAACTCTATGGATGTTCCTTCATCTCTTCTGGGGTACCAAGTATATGAAGTTGATCTACTTTCTCTTATTACAAACACAGCAGGCAAAGGAAACATAGAGAATACTCTTTCCGCTTTTTTTAGCGAGCTTGTAAAATTAAGAAGAGTCATAATTTATATTAAGAATTTTGAAGGTCTATTTTTCTCCACCGGCATGGGATTCGCCGTTCCACTTGTTTATAATTCTTTTAAAGCTCACCTAGAGGAAGTGAACAGTAAATTCATTGCCACTTGCTCCTCCGATATGTATGAACGATTGATTTCGGAAAATCCGCAGATTTTAGGAGGTTTCAGCAGCATAAACGTTGAAGAGCCCGAAGAATCATTGATTAAAAAAATCTTAGATAGAAACGCTTCTTATCTAGGCACTCATCATGGAGTGAAATTTACTCCTAAGATACTGGAGTATGTCTACGAGAGAGCAAAAAACGACATATTAGAAGAGAAGTTCCCTCGAAAAGGAGTGAATCTTATGGATCAATCCGGAGCCAAAGTTCTTTTGAGAAGTGCTAGTGTTCCCGAAGAGTACAAAGATTTACTTGAGGAGTCGATTCTTCTTACTCAAGGTTTGGAGAAGAGTTTGGAACTTCGCGAATATGACCATGCAATTAAGATTAGAGGTATGATTTTATCCGTTGAAGAGAAAATGTTTGTAAATGAAAAGGAAATGTTCTCACCCAGCACCACTCTAAAGGTTACTAAGAAAGATGTTGATGCTGCGCTTGCCGACTACGGATTTGATTTGAAATCTCAGCAGAACAGAAGTACCGCCTCTCTGAATAATCTGGAAGAGCGGGTCAACAATTCAATAATCGGGCAGGAAGAAGCGGTTTCGTTGGTTTGTCGAGCTTTGTTAAGAGCACGTTTAGGATTAAGATCTAAGAAACAGCCTTTAGGTAATTTTTTGTTTTTAGGTCCCACCGGAGTAGGTAAAACAGAACTGGCCAAAGTCCTGTCCGAAGAATTTTACGGAGAGAATAGTTTAATTCGCTTGGATATGTCTGATTTTGGAGAAAAACACACCGTGGCTAGGTTAGTGGGCGCTCCTCCCGGATATGTAGGTTACGGTGAGGGAGGAGAATTGACATCTAAAATTGAGCGCAATCCTTCCAGCCTAGTATTATTTGATGAGATTGAAAAAGCACATCCTGATGTACTCAATATTCTTTTGCAGATTATGGAGGAAGGAGAGTTAGTAGATGCTCGTGGAACCACTTTTGATTTTTCTAAGGCGGTCGTTGTACTTACCAGCAATTTGGGTACTGAGATTGTACATCGCCCGGGGATAGGTTTCGAAGCAGTTTTGTTAAAGGAAGATTCCCTTGAGAAAAGACTTCGTTCTAATCTAAAAAAGATTTTGAAGCCCGAGCTCTTAAATCGTTTGGATGAAGTCGTAGTCTTTAAGAGGCTGAGCAGAGATTCTCAATATAAGATTTTAGATTTGATGCTCGAAGAAATAAGAGAAAATTTGAGAGATCAGCAGATTACTCTAAGGATATATTCTCCAGTGAAGGACGCTCTTTTAGAAAGGGGATACTCAGTTGAGTACGGGGCTCGTGCTTTAAGAAGAACTATAGAGAGAGAATTTCTGGACAGAA
>PWVO01000167.1 GCA_003561825.1 Candidatus Woesearchaeota archaeon
GGCCCCCTTCCTACCTCAGTCTCAATAGGATAGCCGTGGATTGATGTTGTTATATGCTCCCCTTCATAAGAGTCAGGCACCCTGACCTTTAGCTGCACATACCTGTGCTCATCAGGGTTAATTGCAATAATCTTTGGGCTGAACTCAAAAAAAGCCCCAATCTCATGGTCGAGGATAAGCATCTCATATATGACAGGGTAATCCTCCCTGTTCTCAATTCTGATCCTGCCTAAAAACTCCCCGCCCCTAGGAACCTCAATTGAGATGTCATTAGTAGCTGAATAAGAAGTGTAGGCATATGCAATTGCTGAGCCCAAAACCAACATTAAGACAAGCACACCTGCTTTTTTCATCAAATCCCCCCTTAAACAACAAAATAATCCCGCTGATATAAATAACTTTCTAACAAAAAGCATATTTTCTCCAGTCAAAAAAGAAAGATTTAAATATAATCTGTAAGGTTAATATCCAATAATAAAAGGGGGATTTTATGAAGAAACTTGTTTTGCTATTAGTTTTTTTTATGCTGGCTTCAGCAAACATATCCTTTGCCCAGATTATCATAAACTCGCAGGACTGGAGGGATGTTTATTCCGGGATGCTGTACGGAAGCCTTATAGACAGGCCCGCAGATTTCCTTGTCAGCACAAGGCACTCAACATTAATTCTTAACACAATATCGCGCACATCTGAGGTAAGAGCATTAAGCTCAAGAAGATCCCCTTTCATGGTAGGCTATAACTCAGTCATACAGGGCAGGGGATTTACAAGCGAAGAGGTTATATACGACGATTTCAACTTTGAGCTTGCCCAGGAGCTTGATTATATAAATGATTTCATTATAATAGACTCTTCCTATGGCTACAATGCAATAAGTGTCGCGCCTTATGCTGTTTTAACAGACTCTTTTGTGCTTTTTGCAGACAGGACAAACATAAGAAGAATAGATGATTTTCTCTCAGACAGGGGTGTTGACAGCCTGATAATATACGGCCATGTTGACCGGGAAGTGAGAAACACACTCGAGAAATATGATCCGGAGATTATAAACAACGAAGGGGACAGGTTCCTCAACAATATTGAGATAGTCAGAAAATTCAGGGAGATAAAGCCTGCAAGGCAGGTAATACTGACAAACGGCGAGTTTATTGAGAAAGAGATAATGTCCGGAGTAGAGCCGGTTATTTTCATTGGCGCAAACAATGTCCCAGACTCAACAAGGGACTATATCCATGGCACTAACATTGACATAGGGGTATTAATAGGAAATGAGCTTGTCGGAACAGCAACAACAATAAGAAGGGATGTAGGCATAAGTGTTTTTGTCAAGTTCGCCCAGGGAGCAAGAGCGCCCCAGGGAGCAATCTCCCAGGTAGAGGCTCTTGACATGTTTTACCTTCCTACATACATTCTCAGAATAGAGCTTGAGTCAGTAAGGTACAACAGGGCAACTGGAAGGCTTGAGGTATCAATAAGAAACACAGAGGCCCAGGCAGTTTATTTCAAGGGAACATACTCATTAAGGGACACAGAAGGCAATGCCCAGAGCGTAGGAGACCTTGACCCAATCTTTTTAGACGGAAATGAAGTCAGGACATTGACATATGACATTGACCCAATGTCAGGCAACATAACAGGCAGCGCATATATCCTATACGGAGAGTCAAGAAATTCCCTCGAGAAAGTCCTTGAGGCTGAGTTTAATGTAGAGATAATAGATGTTCTTGACAATTGCGACATAGATATAAAAAGCCTTGTTTATGACAGGCGCAGAAAGCAGTTTGAGCTTGAGCTGGAAAACATAGCTGATGTAACATGCTATGCCTACACAGAGCTTGTTGATGTTATGATTGACGGCCAGCTTGTAAACCTCGGAAGCGAGGGGCCGGTTGAGATATCGCCCGGAAGAAAAGCAAGGAACATCATAAAGGCAGACCTTTTTGATGAAGACTTTGCTGACAATGAGATCATAAGGGGCCGCGTGTATTACGGCGAGAGGGAGGGCAGCCTTGTTAATATAAAGGACTTCCAGTTTGAGCTGGCTTTCAAGAGCCTTTATTACTCGCTGCTTGACAGCTACCTGACATTCACGCTGATAATAGTGATAGTCATAATCATCATCCTGATACTTATCAAGAGGAGAAGAAAGGATGAGGATGATGATTAGTTTTTTTTGATTTATTTTTTAGTTTTATATGGGTTTAAACCCCCGACCTTTAGGTCGCTTTAACCTGATTCTATAGAAAAGTTTTTGTGCGGCTACGCCGCAGGATGTCCTGCGGACGAAGCTGCGCACTGCTTTCCAGTCAGAATGGGGTAAGCTCTCGTCTCGGACGACGAGAGAATGGATGTAAGGTTCATTATCTTAAAGTTTTGCCTGACCATATTCATACTCTTGTAAGCCTCCCGCATGGAATGGATGATAGTAAGGCTTTCAATATGCTTAAATGAAGATCTTCTTATGCAAAAAAATGTCACAGACATTTTTGATGGGGTTTAAAACCCCGTCCTTTAGGGCGACATTTTTTGCATCCTAAAAATCGGCTTTCAAAGAAAGTGCGCGTTCAAACCACAACCTTTAGGTTGTGGTAGGGCACTTTCGCCGATTTTCATGATATTCTTTTTCGAGTGAAAGAGAAATCCAGATTAAGATATCCAAGACGTCATTTTTGGAGTCCAGTCGGATGTCAATTGTTATCGAATTTGTTAAAAACAGTTTATTATTTATTAAGTAGTAATCTCCGAAAGATTTATATCTATCCCATTATTTAATTATTCAAAATTAAATTTTGGGGGATTAATATGGAAAATGAAATGAATTTAGATCAGATCTTTATGAATTATATGAATGAAATGAATTTAGATCAGATTTTTATGGATTTAGATAAGGCCTTTTTTAATGAAATATCAGCACTTGTTGAGAGAGATTTCGATAAACTTATGGATGCAGCAGTAAAACAAGCAGAGGGTGATGGTTATCAAGTTTCTTTTGCAGGGGTATATAAGCAAACTATTAAAGTTGAGGGAAGTTCAGAAATGTCTGTCCCTTTTGTTGTTGCACAAACTGCAGAACAAGTTGCTAAACTTGCTGAAGGATTTCTTGAAGGAAGAATTTATGATGCCGGAGAATTATCATCTGTAGAGGGTAAAATAAGTCCAGAATCTGTTAATTTTGATATATGTGAAACTTTCTTTTTACCAAGAGCACAAAGAAGAATCTCTGTTAATTCAGGTAGTGCATTAGGGTCAGAGGATTTAGTAATACCTCCTTTGAATTTAAATAAAATTATATATCAAGGACAATCTAATGATGGAGGGAAGACATATTCAGGAACTTGGAGTTTTAATTCCGAAACTTCTTATATGATTCCAAAAGGGTGGTCTTTTAGTAAGCAGAAGAAAGTTTAAACTCAAAAAAACCAAAACAGAGGCTTGTATTATCCTGTCTGCGGCTTCAGCCTGTTTTTTTAATAAAGAATTAAAAGCTTTTTTAGGCAGTGTACTCCCATCCCGGCTGCCAATTCATGCTTTTTCTCCAGTCTTGCTCAATAGCCTCTTCCCATGTTTTTCTTTTTATCAGCACATCTAAAGCAAATTGCGGGGCCTGGTGCGCAACAACAGCAACATGCCTATTATCATAACTCCTTCTTAGGAATTCAAGAAACCCCGCAATTCTTTTTTCAACATCCCTGTAGCTCTCGCCATTTGGAAAAGGAACATCAATCTGCTCTTTCATTCTGCTTCTTACTTCTTCTGCAGGCCTGCCAGTAAAATCTCCGTAATTGCATTCCCGCAGTCTTTTGTCTTTGATAATTTTAGCAATGCCTGAAAAAGCAAGATCAGCAGAATCAGCAGCTCTTTTAAGGTCTGAGCAGAACACAGCATCAAATTTTCTGCCAGAAACAGCCGTGCCCAGCTCTTTAGCCTGCTTTATGCCTTTTTTAGACAATTGGCCTTGAGACCAGCCAGTGGCCAGATCCTTCTCATTATCAGTAGTTGTGCCATGAACAAAATAAGTAATCTTTACTGCCATAATCTGTTAATAAATCCTTAAATTATAAAAATCTTGCCTGTTAAATTTCACAAATAAAGTTACTGCACTAGCTTTTTCTGGATGCTCCTGTCACTGCCGGCCTTAAGCTGGGTGCAGATAATTGCCCTGAGCTTTCTTATCCCGGCAGCAGAGACATTGTCTCCGATTTCAAGGCCCTCTGCAAGGGCATACCTCTCTTTGTGAGTCTTAATAACAATAAAATTAATCTTCTCCCTGCCTTTCTGTACACTAAGCCTTATGTTGCTGTTCTTTGTCATGCCTTTTTTAATTATCTTGCCTTTTGCCCTAACGCGCCTTTTAAACTCCTTAGCTTTCTTCTCTTTTCTTGACATTGCAGAAAGCTCATTGATAAGAGTCCTGTCAATCCTGGATTTAGAAGATCCTGCCATAAATCAATTCTCCTTCTTTTTAGGCTGATAATGCCTCCAAAATCTGATTTCTTTCACTAGAACCTATTTTTTTTCTTTGTCTTTACAATATTCCTCACAAGGAAGACAATGGTTGTAATTATAACAATATAAATGACAAAAGGCACCAAAGAAGAATATGCCTTCATCTCGTCTTTTTCAACCACATTGAGGATGCTTGACCTCTCGTAGCTCAGCTTCCTGTTGTATATCCCCCTGCCGCTTATAACATACCTCCCAGGAGTTTCAGGCCTGAAATATGTTATAAACTCCCCTCTTTCATCAGGCGCAATGCTAATCTCATCAGTCTCAATCACATCAACAATCCGGTCATCAAGCCTGATATTGCCCTGAAATTTCGCATAAACAGTCCTGGGCCCCTCATTCCTGAAAATAGCCTTTATCTCAACATTCTCCTCAGCAGAGACCCAGCTTCTGTGCTCAATCCTTTCAAGAGTGCCCCTGTCAACAATGCCCCCTTTTTCAACAACACTGAATGTAAGCATGCTGCTTGAGCCGCACTCATCAGTTGAGATAAATGCCCAGTACTGGCCAATGTCAAGGCTGTTCTCAACAGTTCTTGATACCCTTTTCCTTGTAGAAGGCAGTATCTCCCCGGAAAAGAAGTCTCCTGAAAGCACAATCCTTTCCCTGTTCTGATCCCATATCTCATAGCTTATCCTCGGCCTTATCCTTACATTTCCGTCATTTGTAATAGTTGCAGAAACATCAAAAGGAAACCCAATTTCAGTGTCACTTATGCTGAAGCCTCCTGATATGCATGCCCTTACCTCAACATCAGAAACAGTAGCATCCATATTCACAATAACACCAGGCTTTACTATCCCGCCTGCCCTGCCTGCAATATCACCCTGCCCCTCAACAATAAAGCTTAGCCTTCCAGTGTATGTATCGCTTCTTGCATCAGGAGGTGTCTCTACAATTATCCTCAATTCATGAGGGCTTTCTGATGAAATCCTGAAAGTTTCATCAGCTGGCTCAGTCCTTACCCAGCTGCTTAACTCGCCGCTTATCTCCATTCTTGCAACAACCTCATCCAGAGAGTTTGTTGTAACCCTTACAGTTCTTTCAGCATAGCCGTCTTTAAGCATATTGCTGAAGCTTACCCTCCCGGGAGTAACCCCTATGCTTAATGCGCTGGCGCTCTGCGCAAATGCAAGCAATATTAAAAACCCCAGCATAATTTTATTTCTATTCAGCATTTTCATTTTTTCCTTTGTCCTTATCTTGCTCTTTTTCTTCTGGCTTTTCCTTAGCTCCTTTCTCTTTTTTTTGAATATCCTTGTTTTCAGGCTTTTCTTTAGCCTTGCTTTTTTTTTCTTCTTGATTGTTGTTTATCTCTTCTTCTTTTGATGAATCACTATCTGTTATCTCTTCTTCCTGCAAGTTATTTTTTTCTCCTTTTGTAGCCCCGCCTTTCCTGCTTTTATGATTATACCTATCCAATTCTTTTTCTTTTTTTACTGCCCTTATTTTTCTAATATTTATTACAATAAGAAAAACAATAGTAAGTATTAAAACAGACTCAACAAGAACAGCATAAATAAATATATGGTCAAGTACGCACTCATTCCCAATCCTTTCCTCAAAAAACCTGCATGTTATCCTGACACACCTGTGGTTTTGCGGAACCTCGCCATCGCTGCAGTTAAGCTTGACACATGTGTGGTTAAAGGCATACTCGTCATAATTGCAGTTAAGCCTTGCGCACCTGTGGTCAGTAATATACTCATTTTCCCTGCACTCAAGCTTGACGCATGTATGGTTGATAAAGCCCTCATCATAGCTGCAGTTAAGCTTGACACAAGTTTGGTTCACTATCTTCTCATCAAACCTGCACTCAAGCTCAACACATGTGTGGTTAAAGGCATACTCATTATAGTTGCACTCAAGCTTAGTGCACTTGTTGCTGATGCAGGCCTCATCATAAGCGCATTCCTCATTGCTGCAGCACTCATGCCTTACGCATTTATGGCCTTTTGCATAAGTGCACTCCTCTTCGCATACAATATCAGCACATTTAAAGCCAGAGCACTTCTGAGTTTCCCTGCAATGTGAGTCTCTTGTGCACTCGTAGACATTTATAGACTCATTCCTGTAGCATGTTCTTTTTTGGTAGGTTTCAATATAGAATGCAGACTGCGGGTCAACTAAAGTTGTGATGCATGTGGAAAAAAATGTCTGCTGGCCGGAATTAGGCCTTGGCACCCTTGAGCTGAAAGTGATTTTTCTCTCAGAACTTGGATTTATTGAGATATAATCCCTCCTGTCAGACCTTGCAGGGTCATATTCTATGACATAGCTTGCAATTTCAACATCATTCTTAATATCAACAATCTCAACAGCAGTAATCCCTATCTCTCTTGCTCCCATGTTCTTTAAAGTAACAGTCCAGTTCATGGTCTCTCCAATAATACAAATCCTTTCCTTGCAATGCGCTTCAGTAGTATAAAAATAAGCACTTGAAAAAGAAGAGCACAAAATAATAAGCAAAGGCAGGGCAAACAAGAAAGCTACTGCCTTATTCCAAATTATAAAATACCCTCTTTTTTCAGCCATCTTTTATCCTCATGTAACAGCAGACACAATTATTGTGCCATTGCACTGGCCTAGAACCCCTGCAGGAATCTTGATCTTCCAGAAGAGCTCTGCCCTGTCTTCACTTTGTTCTTCATCATCATCTCTCTGCTTAAGCACAAACCCGTCAATAACCTGCGCATCTCCGGTAAGGTTAATCATATTTTCATAGCTCTCTCCCGGGGCAAAGGAATATCTCTGGTAGCCCACAGAGATGCTGCTCTTTTCACATGACATAGACAGGTTGTCACCCATTGTTAATGCATATCCCATCATACTGATATTTATATCTTTGTTTCCTATATTAAAAAGAGTCAGGTTAATGTCCTCCTGCGACACATTAGTTGCCTGCAGGTTTCCGTAGTCAATAACCTCTTCCTGAGCAGAAATTGCAATAAGCTCATTTACATTTGCAGCCTCATAGTCCCATCCTGGCTCATTGCTGTGGTCATAAGCAGTGATGTTGCAAATCCAATTTCCAGGGTTTGCATAGTAATGCACATCAAAGCTGCAGGCATACTGGCCTGAAAACTCTGAATGCGAGATTAGCTCGCAGCTTGTGTTAGTGTACTTCCTGTTATTGCTGTCAATGCCTCCAAATCCTGATAAAGAATAGTAAAACACTGAGCTTACATTCTTTATGTCATCAAAACCGTTATTGTCAGAAACAGTGGCATTGCAGTAAACCCTTCTTGACGAGCCGGCATTAAGGTAAATCTCTCCTTCAATAAGAATATTGCTTACAACAGGCGCATAGTTAGGTATAACTTTGAGAAAAAATGTTTCAGATGTTCCATTAAGCCTCATCATGCCTGAATCAAAGCACATCACTCTCCACAGATAACCCCCTGCATCAAGGCTCTGGTAAAAATACTGCTCAACATCCCTTTCAACACTGTAATTGGCCTGCATCTCAGTTCCGTTTATAATAAGGCTGCAGTTCAATATCTCAGACTCATCATTTACAATATATGCAAACTCAATAGGGCTTCCGTCTGTAACAGTAATATTAGCTCCGTCTTCTGGATAGACTAGGGTTACATGAGGAGGAGTTGTGTCAGCCAGAGTTACATTCTTTGCATATGCAGTGCTTGCCATGTCAAAATTAACCCTGTCTGAATCACAGTATGAATTAACCTCAATATCAGAGCTGCCCTCAGCATAGCCTTCAA
>PWVO01000106.1 GCA_003561825.1 Candidatus Woesearchaeota archaeon
AAAATTACCATAATACCCCCAATTAAAACCTATAAGATATATACTCATATATAAATGTTGCTTTTTGTATAATCGTATTAATAATGCCAAATTAAGCTAATTATATATAAAAAATATCCTAAAACGAAATATTTATATATAAGATGAGTTTTAGATATAACAGTATATGATAATGTATATTAGAGGAGGTACAAAATGGATTTTATCGTCGAGAATGCATTAAAAAATTCAGAAACAGGCAAATACACAGGAGCAATAGGGCAGGCTAATATTAAGGTTTTTGGCGCAGGCGGTGCAGGAAACAACATGGTTTCATGGCTTTACCGTAAAGGCATCAGGGGCGCTGAAATCATTGCTGCTAACACTGATCAGCAGCATCTTGATGTTTCTGAAGCTGACAGAAAAATACTAATGGGCAGAAACATAACTCGAGGCCTTGGCTGCGGAGGATACCCCAAAAAAGGCGCAGAATCTGCAAGCGAATCCATTAATGAAATAAAAGACACATTAAACCAGGCAGACATGGTATTTATCTGTGCTGGCATGGGCGGAGGCACAGGAACTGGCAGTGTTTCTGTCATTGCAAAAGTAGCAAAAGAGATGGGAGCAATTGTAATAGGCACAGTAACAATGCCATTTAACATAGAAAGAGCAAGAGTTGACAAGGCAGAGTTTGGCCTTCAGGAGCTCAGGAAAAGCTCAGACACAGTAATAGTAATTGACAACAACAGGCTTGTCAATATTGCAGGAAATTTGCCAGTCCAGCAGGCATTTGCAGTTGCAAATGAGCTTGTCGCAACAATGATCAAAGGCATAGTAGAGACAATCGCAGTCCCTTCATTAGTAAATCTCGATTACGCAGATGTAAAGGCAATAATGAACAACGGCGGTGTTGCAGCAATAGGAGTTGGGGCTTCTGACACAGCAAACAAAGTTGACGAAGCAGTAAGAGGAGCACTTGCAAACCCTCTCCTGGACATAAGCTATGAAGGCGCAACAGGCGCTCTTATCCAAATCACAGGCGGCCCGGACCTGACACTTGAAGAAGTAAACAGGGTTGGCGAGCTTGTAACAGAATCAATGGACCAGGATGCCAATGTAATATGGGGAGCAAGAATCTGTGATGACATGAAAGGCAAGCTTACTGTTATCACAATAATGACAGGAGTTCATTCTCCTTGGATAATGGGCAAAGAAAGCGAAAAGGCCCAGTCAAGATCCCCTGTATTCAGCAGCGATCTGGGCATTGACGTATTAAACTAACTCTTTCTTTTTCTTAATTTTTTTTTCAGCACCTAAAACCTCTAAGCTTATTTTAGGAACTTTTATATATCAAGCTATTAATTAAAACAAAAAATGGAAATCTCAGAAGAACAGCTCTCAAACATGAGCCCGGAGGAGATAGCTGCGCTCCAGAAACAAAACTGCATATTCTGCCATATTATAGCAAACAGAGTCGCCTCAAGAAAAATATTTGAGGATGATAAAACCCTTGCAATAATGGACATAAACCCAGCAAACCCCGGCCACATTCTCATAATGCCAAAAGAGCATTACCAGATAATGCCCCAGGTCCCTGAAGAAGAAATAGGGCATATAATGATGGTAGCAAAAGCAATCTCCCATGTCTGCCTTAGAGTATTAAAAGTAAAAGGCACAAACATCTTTATTGCAAATGGCGCAATTGCAGGCCAGAAAGCATCCCACTTTATGCTTCATGTAATCCCCAGGACAGAGAATGACGGCATCTCCTCATTTGACCTTCCAGAAAAGCAAGCAAACCCCCATGAACTTGATGAGATTAGCAAACTTCTTCTTCAGAAAATCAGCGAGCTTTCAGGCATAAAAATACAGGATCTTTTAGGAAATAAAACCGAAGAACAAAGCAAAGGCCAGAACATAAATCCTGAAAAAAAAGCACATGCAAAACCTGAGCCATCGCCTCCAAAAAAAGAAAATCCTCAGGAAGAAGAGCCTGAAGAAAGCCAGGCCAGCAATGGCAAAAAAAATCCAAAATCAAAACCCGAACAACCACACTCAAAAAAAGAAAATCCCATTGAAGAAGAGCCCGAAGAAAGCCAGGAGGATCAAATAAACCTTGATGATATCTCAAAAGCATTACTAGGAAGATGACTGAAAAAAAAGCCTGCAGCCTATGTGAAATAGAAAAAAGCAAAGAATTCAGAATAATCTATCAGGATAAAAAAGCAATAGCAGCTCTTAGCCCCAATCCAAGCTCAAAAGGCCATGTGCTCCTAATGCCAAAAGAGCATTACCATATATTTGAGCAAGTCCCTGACTTTATAGTTTCTCATCTCTCTAAAATTGCAAACATGATATCAATCTCAGTATTTGAGGCACTTCATGCAAAAGGAACAAATATCCTGATACAAAACGGCTTGCCAGCAGGCCAGAAATCCCCGCATTTCCTTATCCACATCATCCCAAGATATGAAAATGACAGCATAAATTTCCAATGGGCTTCCAAACAGCTTAAAGAAGAAGAAATGTCAACAATAGAGCTTATGCTGAAAGAAGAGTCAAAAGGCATAGGAAATTTTAAAAAGGAAGAAGACAAACCAATAAAAGTAGAAAAAAAAATAGAAAAAATCGAAAAACATGACAATTACCTTATCCACCAGTTAGAAAGAATACCATAAAAAAGAGGTTATAATGAAAAAAACTGCAATTATCCTTGCTATCATATCAATCTTCTTTATCCTTGCTCCAGCAGCATTCTCTTATGTGACCTTTGTTGCAAACTGCGACACAACCGGCGCAGTTACAATCTATTCAACACAGAACATAAGAGGCAGGGTTTTTGCAACAAAAGACAGGTCAACATGGTTTGAGGTTCCAGGCCAGTGGACAGATGACCTGAAGTTTTTCCACTCTGAAGAAATGGTTCTGAAAGATAATTTCAACTACAGGCTTAGAGTAGAGGCTCCCGGAACATTTATTACAGATGTTTATTGCCCAGGCTATAAGTTCAGCTGCAAAGCCCTGGAAGTATCAATAGACAGGTGCTACCAGAGAGACAATCTTTTCTACGCAGAGTTTACAGCAGAAAACCACATAGGGATTCACGATCTCAAGTACATCTTTGAAACAGAAAAAAGAACATTCTCAAGAAGCCCCATAATAAAAGACAGGGCAGCTGAAAACATCACAATAGGCCTTTTAGAAGAAAACAGCTATCAGCTTGTCTTAGATACAAGCCTAGAGATAACTAATTTTGCAGTTACCCATGAACAGTGCAGCAAGCCCCAAGACAGGTATTTCACATATGCAGAAAGCATATGCAACCTCACAACATGCCTGCAGAACAGCCATTGCACACAAGAAGAGTATTGTGATACATCCAAATTCCTCTGCCTGCCCCTAAACTGCGATGTATGCGAAAAAATCCACAACCACAGCTGCATCCCCAAATGCGATGACTCCAACCCATGCACAGAAAACATCTGCAGGGAGGGAGAATGCACTTTCAGGCAAAGGCCAGGGTGCAGGTTTGGCAGCCAGTGCCTGTCTTTAGGAGAAGTAAGAGAAATAGAAGGAGATCTGAAATTCTGCAGCATCTCTAACAATTGGGAGCCCCAAAAGCCAGACGGCAAGTATTGCGAGGATGATTATGAGTGCCTGGGCATGTGCTTTGAAAACATATGCTCAGAAAGAGTGCCGCGCCAGTCAATAATCCAGGCAATCACCTCTTTTTTCCAGAGCATAATCTCATTTTTCAGATAATTTTTCCCATAAAAATATTATGCTTTGCCCTTGTTATTTTTATTTTTGCAGTCTTCCCTTCTTCAGCCCTGCACCCAGGAACAGATATAACCCTCTCAGAAACAGCAGCAAGCATCTCGCCCTTTAGCCTGCCGGGGCATACAATCCTGGCTTTGACCACATCCCCTTTTTTAAAAGGCCTTTCAAGAGGCCTTGTCTTGTGTATCCCGAAGTCTGATGCATCTAAAATAAGCTTAATGCCTTTTTTCCTTTCAAGCTCCCTCAGCCTTGAGTAGAAATCCTCCCAGGGAATCTGCCTGCACGGGTTTCTCCCAAAGCGGTAATTCAGAAAATTCTGGATCCCCACAAAGTATGCCTGCTTGTCAATCCCAATCTCTTTTGCAAAATCAATAATCTTTTCAATCTCATCATCATTAAAGCCAGGGACAAGAACAGGCGCAACAGCAACATCAAGCCTTTTTGAAGCATACAATGCAATCTTTTTAATCCTCTCAACATCATAGCCAGTTCCAGCAAGCAACTCAGCTTTATTTTTATCAATGGCATTTAAAGAGAGATTAATCCTCTTCAGGCCTGCTTCAGCAAGCTTATCAACAAGCCCCTCTGTAAGAAGAGTCCCGTTTGTATCAATAGAAACAGCCTTAACCTGCTCTATGCCTGCAAGGCCTTTAACAAGCTGCACAATATCCTGGTAAAGAAGAGGCTCTCCCTGAGTGCCTATATGAGCCTCAACATCACAGCCTTTAAGCTCAGCAAGCCTTCTGAACCCATCAACAAGATAATCGCACTCCACAACAAAATCAGTCTTGTTTCTTGACTTAGGTCCAGCATCAACAGAGCAGAAAATGCAGTTAAGGTTGCACCCTGTTATTGGCCTGACATCAATAAGAGAAGTGTTCCTGTCAACAAGCCCAAAGCTTGTGCAGCCAATAAGCGGAATCCCTGAATTCCTGTGCACATAAACAGCCCTGTTACCTGAAATAGAGCTCTTGAGCCCCGCAAAACCCCTGCTCAGCAAATCATCAAACCTTCTCCTTGCCCTGTTGTAAGGCACACCATAAAACTCAATAAAATTATCTCCAGCAGCATATCTGCCTATTTTAAGCAAAAGAGATTTCTCAATCTCAAAATAAAAAACCCTGAGAAAACTAGCCCTAAGCATGCTTTCATGCTCATCAAATGACAAAGATTCAAACTCAAGTTTAGCCATTATTTCAGGATTTGCAAAAACCTTTAAATAGTTTTAGTAATTGTTTTATCTGGGGGAAAATGCCGGAAAAAGAAATAAACATCACCTATGAGACCATCTTTGACCTTCTTAGGAGAGAAAGAAACAGAGCAGATCTCCAGAAGCTTAATGACACCTTCTTCGAGGATGTAAGAAGCTATCTGAATGAGAAATCCAGAATCATAGACTCAGCAGTGGAAAAGCCAGTCTCAGACGCAGAAAAAGAAAGAACCTTAAAGCAGATTGAGAATACAAGGCAGATGCTAAGAAGCCTTTTTGAAAGAAGGCAGCAGAAAATAATCCAGATGGCTGTAATGAGCTCAAGAAACCCAGCAGACACAGGCGGCCATGCATCCCTCTTAGATTCAGAAAAAGAAATGATTGAAGGAGTAATTTTAATAATTAAAAAATTCAGGCAGCAAATCCTCAGCCAAATCAGCATTTCCAGCACTCAAAAACAGCAAAAACCAGAGATTAAACAAGAGATAAAGCCCGCAGAAGCTGAAAAAGAGCATAAAACCCAGCTTGAATCAGAAGCCAAAAAAAACGAGCCCTTTTCTGCTGAAAAAACAAAAGTTGTGCGTTTTCTCAGTTCAATGCCCCAGTTCCTTGGAAAAGGCCTTGAGATTTACGGCCCATTTGAAGAAGATGATGTTGCCAGCCTGCCAGAAGAAATAGCTGCAATCCTGATAAAAAAAGCCAGGGCAGAAGAAATTAAACACAAAAACTTTTAAATGCAGCCATTTTACCCTAAAAATATAAAAATGAAAATCCCAAAATCAATGAAAAGGTTCTGCCCTTTTTGCAGGAAGCACAGCGAGCACAAGGTCACACAGACAAAAAAAAAGACCGCAAGCTCCCTGAAGCACGGCTCAAAATACAGGGCAAAGAAAAGAGGCCTTGCAAGAGGAGCAGGCAGCTTAGGCAGATATTCAAAGCCGCCATTATCCAAATTTAAGATGACAGGCAAGAAAAACACCAAGAAAACAGACCTTCGCTACAAGTGTTCTTCATGCAGCAAAACCCATGCGCAAAGCCATGGCACAAGGACAAAAAAGGCTGAGTTTGTTTGATTCTGCTTTTGACAAGATTTATAAATAATCATAATTTAACTGAATTTTAAGGGTGAGATAATGATAGACCTTAAAGAGCCAAAATCAAAGTTTATAAAAGTAAGGTGCCCAAAGTGCAAGAATGAGCAGATAATCTTCGGCAAGTCATGCACACTCATAAAATGCCTGGTTTGTGGAAAATCAATTGCAGAGCCAACAGGCGGAAAGGCGCGAATAAAATCAAGAATACTTGAAGTCTTAGAATAAAAAAAATGCTTTTAAAAAGACAAGGATACCCAGAAGAGTCAGAAATAGTCCAGTGCACAGTCACAACCGTAAAATATAATTCTGTTTTTGCAAGCCTTGACGAATATGACAAGGTAGGGATGATACACATCTCAGAGATTTCTCCGGGAAGAATAAGAAACATAAGAGACTATGTAAAAGAAGGCAAAGTAATCATCTGCAAAGTAATAAATGTAAACCGCGAGAAAGGCTATATTGACCTCTCATTAAGAAGAGTGAATGAGGGCCAGAGGCGCGAGAAAGTAAACCAGATAAAAAAAGAGCAGAAAGCAGAAAAAATAATTGAGTTTGTAGCAAACAAGCTCAAAAAAGACATTAAAGAAGTCTACAGGAATGTCACAGAAAAAGTTTTCCAGAAATACAGCCTATTGTCAGAATGCTTTGACGATGTAGTTGACAAGAACATAACATTAGAAGAGCTTGGCATTGAAAAAGCCCTTGCAAAAGACCTTAATGATTTAATAGAGCAGAGAATAAAGCCACAGGAAGTCAGCATAAAAGGCAGAATCACCCTAGTCAGCTATGCCCCGCTAGGCATAGAGATGATCAAAGAAGCCCTAAAGCAGGGAACAGGCAAAAGAATAGCCCTGTCTTACATGGGAGCAGGAAAATACAGCATAAAAGTAACTGCTCCTGACTATAAAGAAGCAGAAAAAGCACTTAAAGACTCAACAGAGGCAATCTCAAAGTTTGCAAAGAAAAACCATATTGAGTACTCTTTTGAAAGAGAAGAAAAATGAAGCACATTCTCAAGTGCAGCAAATGCGGCACATATACTCTTAAAGAGACATGCTCCTGCGGCGGCAGTGCAGTTTCTCCCAAGCCCCAGAAATACAGCCCAGAGGACAAGTACGGCGAATACAGGCGCAGGGCCAAAAAAGAAATCCTTGAAAAACAGGGCCTTCTTCTTTAAGCCAGCATAAACTTTATAAATGAACCATAAATCCTATGTTTCTGGTGGGCCTATAGCCTAGTCTGGATAAGGCGACAGCCTTCTAAGCTGTAGATCGAGGGTTCGAAAAGATTGTTGTTTTAGATGTTAAGTGTTAAGCATTAAGCTTGCGCGCATTTTTACTTAAGCAACCATTGCCGGAATTCCCTCTAGGCCCGCTATGCAGAGGTAGCCAAGCGGCTAAGGCGAGCGGCTGCAACCCGCTTATTCCAGGGTTCGAGTCCCTGCCTCTGCTTTTTTTGTTTATCAATATTTAACTGAATTCTTAAGCTGATTAGAAATTAAATCCAAAAATACCTCATATCTCCTTAGAAGATACATCATTAAAAAACCAAAAGAAATATAAGTAAGATGTGCTTTACATAGTTTACATAAAGGTGATTTAATATGCAAATCGAACTAACAAGAATCTCAGAAAAAGGGCAGGTAGTAATCCCATCATCATTAAGAAAAGAAATGTGCATAAAGAAATCTGACCAGTTTATGGTATTTGGAGAGCGCGGCACAGTAATTTTAAAAAAAATAGAGCCCAAAGCAATAAAAAAAACATTTGATGACATCTCAAAGCCGCTCCAAAAAGCCACAAGCCAGATAGGCCTCACAAAAAATGATCTAAAGAGAGCTATTAATGATGCAAGAAAAAAAGCTTAAGCTAGTCTTAGACACATCCACAATAGTATCTGCATTTTTCTGGAGAGGGAATGAAGCGAAACTATTCAGGAAAATTGAGGAAGGCAAAGCATTCTTATTTCTTTCAAAAGAGATAATTGATGAGATAGAAGAGGTAATAAAAAGACCTAAATTTATTCAGGCTTTATGCAATGCCAACACAAGGCCAGAAGAAATCATTGAAAAAATAATCTCTGTTTCAAGATTCGTTAAATTTCAAAAATTGGGCATAAAAATCTGCCGTGATATAAATGATAATAAATTCCTGGAAT
>PWVO01000074.1 GCA_003561825.1 Candidatus Woesearchaeota archaeon
ATTTAAATTAAACCAATTTGATAACCCCTTGAGGACCAAAATAAAATACAACCTTCTTTCAGAAGAAAGATTTAATTCAAATTCAATCAATAAAATTGATATTAGCAGTCATCTAAAAAACCAAAACTCTTTGAAAGACAAAAATGTTTTAGTTGTGGGTGCAGGAGCAATAGGAAATTCTGTATTGCTTGGAATGGCTTTAGAGGGAGTTGGAAAAATCTTCATAGCAGATATGGATGAGGTTGAAGGTTCAAACAGAAACAGGCAGTTTTTTTATACACTTACAAATTGCGTTGGAAAGAGAAAAGTTGATGTTGCTTCTGAAATCACAAGAACAATATCTGGTAAAAATAATATCTATGGCATTTATGGCAAGGTAACTGATAAATTAAAAAAGGCAGACATCTTAAAAAGAGTCATACTATTAGATAAAAACGAGATAAAAAAACTCAGATGTGATTATATTCTGGGTTGTGTTGATAATCTAAGAGCAAGAAAATATTTAAGCCAGGTTGCTCTTGAAAATAATATCCCATATATAGATGGCGCAACAAGTTCATTGTCAGGCTCAGTAAGGGTATTTGTACCAGATAAGACATATTGCTTGAGCTGTCAGGCAGATCTAGAAACAAAACTCAATTATGAGATAGAAGCAAACAATGACAGGCCGAATCACTGCACTGCAAACAATCATGCACCGAGCGTGGTGATGTCTAATCAGATTATTGGGTCATTGATGGTTGGAGAGTTAAAAGCATTAGCTAACAATAAAATGTATTCTATTTTAAAAAATAGCTATATAGGGTATGATTCTTTTAAGCCATCCAGATTTTTTTTATATGGTTCTGACAAAGCTAAAAAAAGTTGCATTTGCAGCTTTAATATTAAAAATAATACTTAGATTGGAAGATTTTCGGATAAGTGTTAAATTTTTTTACTTAAATCGAAAATATTCACGATTTTTTCCAGTTACACTTAATAAAAGAAAAATGCTATTCTAATAGCATGAAACTTAATAAAGAATTCCGGGATATGGGTTTTCCTCCTTGGATTCTAGATAAACCACATAGATTATTCGAAAAAGAAAAGCTGGAGAAACTAATAAACAGCATAGATATTACAGATTATGCTTACCAAAAAGCGAGAGAATATGCCAGGCTTTCGTGTGAGGTTTATGGTGGTTCTATAGAAGCAATTGGCCATCTTGTTGTACCAAAAGGGAGCAAAAACCGATTAATCACCGATGTTCTTTTTCCAAATGATCAAATATGCAATACTAATCAATGCTGGCTTGATCCAGGGAATTACGATACTTATGCTTTCTCAAGGAAAAAAAGCAATTACAATCCAGATTTATTAGACAAATATGATTGTATAGGCCTATGGCACAGCCACGGAACTTTACATGATGTTTTTTATTCTAGAGACGACCTGGGCTTACATTCTCAATTCTTATCACATAACCGGAATAATATAAATTATATGGAGTTTGGCAGGGTTGATCGCAATTTCTTTTCATCAAGGCATTATTCAGAAAAGGAATTTGTCTTTGACAGGGAAAAAGAAATCTTAAAAATGAGATTATATCCAAATTTAGATTCTAATGATATCATCGAAATAAGATTTAACAAAAACTTTTATGATAATATTGATATTGAAAAATTATCCACCAGAAACTTTATCGACAATATTCTTATTGAAAAATCAAGGGGTTTTAATTTTTTTCATAGCATTGTTGTAAATGCATCAAGAGATAGTACCCCTTATGGAGAGACACTTTTTAGTCCTCACTATAATCTTGGCCATTTGAACGAAGAGAGTAATTTTAGAAAACCAGGCATTGATATAAATATTATTGAGACAGGAAAGCAGCTAACTTACGATGAAAGAAGAGAAATGCTTGAGGAAGCTAGAAATTCAATTACTTACATGGGGGACAGAACAGAATACAATCATCTTAAAATCGGCGAGATTGAAAAGACTAGATCAAACAAAAAATCAGATCATGACATCATAAACAGTGCTCCTGAAGACTATTATGATATCAGAAAAGCAATTGAAAAATCAGAAAAATTATCTCGAGACAGAAAAGAGAGGGTACATTCAAAAGTAAGGATCATTCCCGAATCAGAGTATCATAAAAAATTGGGTGAAAAAGAGCAGATAAAAATATACCCGGAGCAAGAAAAAACTTATGAGAAAATTCAGAACAGGATTAATTGCTCAGAAGAAAAGCCAGAAGAAAAAATTAAGCAAAAAGAGATACCTGAAAAAAGTAGTCCAAATAAAAAAGCAGACAGAGAGAATATAGAAGATAAAGTGATAGAGGCTGAAATAATAAGCAGCGGCCCAAGCCCTGAAAAAAAAGAAAATAGATCACAAAAAGAATATATCCCTCCTGAATTTATAAAAGAAAAGCCACGAGGAAAATATTTAGGCTATGAACCTGTTAAAAATAAAAAGTCAGGAAGAAAAGAAAAAACAATCGAAGATGTAATTCATTCAGAAAAAAAGAAACATCAGAGCAGGCGCTCAAAAAAAAGGCCCCTTAATTATAAGCAAAAGATGCCAAGAATTTCATATGCACCTCTCAGGCAGAAATTTTCTAATCTTGGAGGTTATTTTAGAAGCGCGGGAAATTATATTAAAGAAAATGCCAGGAGAAAATGGAAAACCGGCATTGCAATTGGGCTTGCATTTGCTCTTGGGGCAGGCATAACAGCATACTGTTTAAACAGCAGGAGAGAAGATCCTGCCCAATTTCAGCAAACTCCTGCATTAGAATATTTAGCCAGCCATCATCACAGAGTTTTAGAGAGGCAGGATCAAATATCTGAAAGATTGCAGGGAATGCTTGATGATTATCGGATTATCTCAGACAGGGGCATTGAAACCTCTGAACAATACAGTGAAATTGTCCGGGGATTTAATGAAATGTTGGACAATTACAATGAGATTAGGCAACAGCCAGCAGAAGCATTAGAGCAAAATGATTTAGGTAATGATGCTCATGAATATATTGAGGCTAGTATAAGAGATTATGGAAACCTTTGGAGTCTTATGAGAAGCCATACACAAAGGCCGGACCTTTGGGAGGTTACATATGCAGCAAACGAGGAACCAGCAGAGACAGAATCTGACCAGGCAAGGCAGCAAAAAATAAGAGATTTTGCAGAAAAATATGATATTGAGTCACTAAAATCAATTGGAACAAGTGGCCAGCTTAAGCCCTATCATTTTACTGACCAATACAGAATAAGTGAAAATCGGGAAATCTTCTTGAGCAGCAGCCTTGAAAGCGACTTGTCCAAATTCACTCCGGAAATTCAGAATGAGTTCAATCATCTCTTTTATAATAAAGCAATAGTATAATTTTATGGGGGATATAAATGATTGGAAAAATGTTAGGGAATCTTGAAACAAAAGTGTATGATATCTTTTTAAGCCAGGCCGTTAACTATAAAAAAGTATCTAATAAAATAGAGGATGACTTAGTGCTGAATCATCTTGCTCCAAAAGCAGTAATGTTATGGGAGTATCTTCAGGAAAAAGAAATAACAAAATCAAATCCAGCCAGACTAATATGCTGCGAATCACTTGTTGATATGATTCCCTCAAAAATAGACTGTGTATTTGACAATGCCAATAATTCAGTTCAAGGCTTTCTTGAGTATTATTCATCATCATTCAGCTATTTAAAAAAGGATGAAAAAGAAAGATTAAGAAGCAAATTTGACAAAGCCTTTGCAGGACAAGCCAGGAATTATAATAACCTGAGCATCTCTACAGCAGCCAATGCATATGTCTCATTAATTGAAAACAAGAAAATTGAGCCATTAATAGTGTATGCATCAGACCATTCAGCACTAAGGCAGTTAATATTTCTAGACATAGCTTATGGCCACCTACAAGAAGATATTCGAGATGAGATAACCAGCCCGATTAAGGGCATTTTTTGGAGAGTGGAAAAAGCATGCAAAGCCATCAAAAAATACAATGACTCAAGAAGAACCTCCACTAGTTGTTCATACCGGCCAGCAGAGAATTATTTCGATCAAATTAACAGATTCTCAAACTCAATTATAGAAACCCAAAATAAAATGTTTGAACCTTTAGAGATATTAAGAAGAAAAGAAAAGCATTACCCTTTTGCTGAAAATAAGCCTTTTGGGTCAGATTTATCTAATCCAATAACACCCACAATAAGCAGCTCAAAAAAAATTGACCTGCCAAAAAAGCCGGGAAAAGGTGAGAAAAAGCTGAAGCCTTTCAGATTTAAGTTCCCAGAAGACCGAGTCTGAGATTCTCCAAAAAAGATTTTTCAAAAACAGAGGGTATTAAAATTAGCCCTGGAAATGATAATGGAAGGAAAATTGAGGAAAAAATATTGCAGTTATTATTAGATTTTGAAATAAAATATGAAAAATCATCATTAGACATTGAGCAAGACCTACTCATAAACTACTTTGCCCCCACAATTAAGCATTATATAATAAGAAAAGCCATAAGCTTTGATAATCCAAAAGAGTTAATTGCTTTTGAGTCATTAACAGAAATACTTTCTGAAAAAAGAAGCAGCTTTACCAATAAGATAAATGAGAAGCCATTAAATGAAATAATTGAGTCGTCAATCCCGGAAATAAATCTTCTAAAAAATACTAAACCATCCACAAAAACAAAAAGCTCTGAATCTAAAAACAAAAAACAGCTAAAAAACAATCTTGCTGCAAAAGTTGCTTCTGAAGCTTATTTGGGAACAATAGAGAACAGCGAAATAAAGCCCCTTGTAATGCAGTCATCCTGCGTGGGAGACTTAAGGAAAATCATCTTAACAGACCTTATCTACAGCAAAATTAGCAGAGAATACACAAAAAAAGCAGTGTCTCCTGAAGAAACAGTGGCTGAAAACTTGGCAAGAATATGCACAATCCACTCATTTGAAAAAATATATGAAAATGCAGAAAAAGAGATTAAAAAGAAATCCGCAGAACTAAAATCACTAAGAAAAAAAGCATTAAGCATAAGGCCAGACAGGAACTATGATTTTGTTTTACAGCTAGTATTGGTAAAAGACAAAATCCATGATATGGAAAAATTCTACAGCAGCTTTCATGAAAAGTCAATAGAAGATTTAGGCTTGGCTTACAATCCATACAAAAACCGCAAGACAAAAAAAATATTAGAATCCAGCAATTCAATAATCAGAGAAATAAAATCTGAAATCAACTCAAAATACTCTTATGCAGCAAAAGAAGCATCCTCATATTTGGATGAGTTTCTTGAGAAAATTAAAACAAACCATTTTAGCTGCCCGGATAGAATCTCTGAGTTAGAGGACTGGATAAGCTATATGGAAAAAATCACAGAAAAATTTCCAGAAAAAGAGCCATTAACTAAAGATCTTCCATGTTTAATAAAACGTGCAGAGGATAAAAAAACATATCTTTATGATATTCTGGATGAAAAAGAAGCCCTTGCCGCAAGAACATCTGAAATAAAATCTTTGGGGCCCAAAGTAGACACCCTTGATTACACGCAGCCATCTGCAGATTTTGTAAATATAATAAAAGACTCAAGAGCAAAATTAAACTCAGGCATACTAAGCCTCAGCTACCAGGAAAACAAGCCATATTTCAGCGAGATGGCTGAAGCCAGGTCAGAGATCAAAAAAAAAATACAAAACAAGATCGCAGACAGCCTGCACTCTCTTGAAGAATCATTAGACAGCATCACAGCGTATGCATCAAACAACAGATTCATGATTTTCAAAAGCCCGTCAAAA
Organism: Candidatus Woesearchaeota archaeon; assembly: GCA_003561825.1. Classification (GTDB taxonomy): domain Archaea; phylum Nanobdellota; class Nanobdellia; order Woesearchaeales; family CG1-02-33-12; genus PWVO01. Next base: position 5,783 of record PWVO01000074.1, read on the forward strand.
AAAATCACTCAGCTTGAGAATTCAAAAAGCAGCCTTGCCCAGATAAAGTCACAGATAAATCTTATAAAAGAGCTGGTATACAATGAATAGCAATAAAAGCCTTGATGAAACCCTGAGAAGAATAGATTCAAAGTTCCATGATGCTACAGAAAAAGTAGCCCATGATATAACATTTCACCAAAACAGGAAGATTAAGATAAAAAAAACCTTTAAAAACATATTCCTGGGAACAATTCTTTCAGCCACAATAGCCTCGTCACTATATGCAGTCGGATCTTGCAGCAAGCATTCACCTGGCCCAGAAACCAGCCTCTCACCCCCTGTTTCTTCCCAGCCATCATCACAGAGCACATATTCCTCCGCTTCCCAGCATAATGCAAACACCAGGATTTCAGGCAGGCCCTCTTCAGGCCCCAGTGCAGATTCACAGCAAAACACACAGCCATCTCCAAGCCCCATGCCATTTCACCAAACTTCTCCAGACAAAAAAACAGAGCAACAGCATCAAGCAGCATCACAAAGAGACCTTTACAGCATAGTACAGGAACAGGCAAGAATCAGCATGAGAAACAGCACAGAAATCTCAAAACACTTCAGAAATCACGAATCACTTGCCTCATACATAAATGCACTAATAGAAACAGAAAAACTAATTGAGCCCCATGACTACAACACAGCAAGATACGGCCCAATGCAGGTAGGCATACCAGCCTTAAAAGATGTCATACAAAGAGACCCCGAATTTTCCCAATACAAGAGCAAAATAAACAACAACCGCAGCCTAAAAGAACTTTTGCTCAATAATTACCAGTTCAACATCTCAGCAGGCCTGTCATACATGAGTTTAATCTCAAGAGACTGGCAGCTCGGAAAAAAAGACCTTTACAACTATAAAGATGATTCAATTGATCTAATAACCTTTGGCTACAGATTCGGCCCAAGTGTAACAAGATCATTGTTAAGAGAATTCAATGGAGGGGATTTCAGGCAGTTCATGATTTTTGCAAAAAGCAGCACAGGAATAAGCATAATCTCAAGATACAAATCAGCCTTTGGAATAGATTCAGAAGACCTTACTAAGATAAGAAGCGAAATACTCAATAACCTTGTAATCACAGAATCATATCTTAGCTGCATAAAAAGCCTAATGTAGCTAGACAGACCTGCATACAAATGCAGAATCAAGGCCAAGCAACTCCTTCTCTGCCTTAAGCCCCTCATAAACCTTTATGGCAGAATCCTCGTCTTTGGCAATGCCAAAAACAGCAGATCCAGATCCGCACAAAACAGCATTCAAAGCCCCCTTGTCAACCATGCTCTCTTTAATAGCCCTTATCTTCGGAAATCTCCTAAAAACAGAAAACTCAAAATCATTGTGCATTTCACTTGCAATTCTTTCAAGGCCACTGCCTTCAACAGCATCAGCCATCCTTTCTGTGCTGTTCTTCTTTCCAGTCTCAGAATAATCAAGGCCCTCATATGCCATCTTTGTGCAAACACCGAAATCAGGCTTGGCAATCACACCATAAAATTTGTTCCTGCTGGCAATGCCCTTTATTTTATTTCCAGTCCCATTGGCAACAGCAGCAGAAAAATCCGACAGGCAAAAACCAACATCACTTCCAATCAACTCAGATATCTCATATTTATCCTCATCAGAAACACAAACCCCAGGAAAAAGCCTGCCAATAGCCCTTATAGTAGCAGCAGCATCAGAGCTTCCGCCCCCAAGGCCTGAATAGCAGGGAATATTCTTTTCCAGATCAACCTTAATCCCCTGCCTAATCCCATACCTCTCAACCATAGCCTTTGCAGCAATATAAGAAAGATTGTCCTCCTTATCACAAACCTCTGGAGCGCAGGAAAAATCAATCCCACCACTTTCCACCTTTGAAACAAAAACACAGTCATAAAGACCTATCTTGTGCATCACAGAAGCAATCTCATGATATCCATTGTCAAGCCTCTTAACAATATCAAGAGTCAGATTAACCTTAGCATAAGCCTTCTCACCAATCACCTTAATCACTCACTAAAAACCTGGGCCTGAAACCTGTAAATCTTAGCATCAGGGCTTTTCCATTCATCCCTTCCAAGCCCGGCCTTATTGCAAAGGCACTCAAGAAATTCTTTTGCATCCCATCCCTGCTCAGCAGCAACCTGGGGAAGCAAAAGCCCCGAACACCCATTGTGCCTGATAATAAGCCCGTCCTTTCCAATCCTGATATTTTTAATGCACTCTTCAGAAGATTCAGCATCAATGATTTCAGGCAAAGAAAGAACAGAAACCTCAATCTTTACATCCCCAAGCTCCTTCTCTGACAAAGGATAAAACCTCGGGTCTTCAAAAGCAGCAGCCTGCGCTGCCCTCAAAACACCATCAAAAAGCGGAAAAACCGGCTCAGGAAACCCAATGCAGCCCCTAAGCTCTCC
>PWVO01000012.1 GCA_003561825.1 Candidatus Woesearchaeota archaeon
AAAAAGTCTCAATAGATTACGGGCATACTAAATCCACTTATTTGCTTGATCCAGATCGCAGCAAAATCATCAGGAAAACTGAAACTTTGGTTTATTATGACCAGGACGGCAATCCAGATTATTTCTCAAAAATATACTACCTCGGAGAGAGCAGAAGCGATTATATTGAGATAATTACAGCAGACCCTGAAACAGATTTAGGCCAGATAAAAATAACAAGAGGCGCAATGCAGCCTCTTTTTTACAATGGCCAGCTTAATTATGATGAATCAAGAGGCTGGTATCAAATAAGAGATAGCAATGAAGAGTTATTAGCAAGAGTTGACGCACAGGGAAACATATACACAGACTACAGGAACAACATTCCTACAACAATACATTACTCCCAGGACTCATACATAGGATACCAGGCCCTGACATCACTTGGTCCAGGCATAAGAGTTTACGGAAAAACATCTGAGGATGGAACAATCCAGGTATATTATGGAAACTACAGGCCATTTGCATATATCCCAGAGGGAAGATTAGAGGATGCAGTTTATGTAGAAAGAGATGAATACGGCAACCTAAACCAATATTACAGGATTTATGAGGAAGACCAAAAAGATTTTATTGATGAAGATGACCCCTATTTTGACAAAATCAATTCAATGGTCAGGAAGACAAACACAGCTGCTGCATACTATGCTGCAGTAAGGGGCGCAAGAGGAGGAATAGCTCTTTCGAACCTTCTTAACAGCTGGCTTGACATAGGCTTTATCAATGACTGGAGAAGAAAAGCGGACGAGTTTTTCTCAACAACAGTTCTTGGCAGAATACTCAGCGGAAGGTGGGAAGAAAGCATATGCCATCATCACATTGAAAAAATACCAGACCATATTGCTGTGGTAAATGTTGACAGGTTAATGGAGTTTGCTGCACATATAGAAGGAGAGAGAAGCGCTATAATAGAAACCCATAATGAAACACTCTATTTTTACAAGATTACATTTGGCGTTAATCCGTCAAGATTCGGCCAGTTCCAGTTTGAGGTTCTTGTGGACGGAATGCCTGCTGACCTAACAGGGGATGGGGCAGGCGACAGAATTACACTCAGGCCTGAAGACCAGGCATACAAAGGAACTGGAGAAAAGATGATAGTAAGGTACAAAGACACGATTTACAGCACAGCATGCATAAAATTTTATAATATCAGCAGCCTTCCAGTGCAGGTCAGAAACCAGCTGTCAGAAGGAATGCTTTGCAATGATATTGTTGAAGTTGACTTAAGCCAGCACGAGATATCAACACAGCACAAGGCACCCCAGCCCAGCCCGGGCCATGGCACAGGCTGGTGATTTCAATAAAGTTTTTATATACCCAAAAATTCAGCTAAAAAATGCAAAAAAGAGGTCAGGTTAGCTTATTCATAATACTGGGAATCATCTTTCTTCTTGTTTTTTTGCTTCTTTTTTACCTGATGGGAGATATAATCCCAATATTTATACCGCCTGTTGTTATGCCTCAGGAGATATCGCCGCTAAAAGGCTATGTGGACAGCTGCATCCATGATATAGGCACAGAGGCAGTGCAGAAAATGGGAGTGCAGGCTGGATATGTTGAAATACCTGCCAGAATCTCAGAAAATTCTGATGCCCACATCCAGGTGATAGGGGAGATAAAAACACCATACTGGCATTATAACGGAGAAGACATATCCCCCAGCCTTTCTGACATGGAAAATGAAATTTCAAGGCATGTTTCAGAAAACCTCAGGGATTGCCTCGGAGATTTTTCGCAGTTTCCAGAATTTATAATTGAAGAAAAAGGAGAACCCAATGCACATGCAACAATAGCAGAAGAAGAGGTTGTAATTAAAGTAAATTATCCCCTCATAATAAAGAACAGGCAGGGAGATATGATAACCTCATGGTCAGATTTTCTGAGCTCAGTCCCAGTAAGACTGAGGCCCATATACAGGCTTGCAAAACAGATAATGAGAGCAGAAAACAGAGAAATGTTCCTTGAGAAAGCCACAATAGACTTAATGTCAGTCAGCCCTGAAGTTCCGTTCACAGACCTGGTTTTCACATGCGAAAACATTAAATGGAGCAGGCATGAAATTAAAGATGAAATAAAAGGCCTTCTGTACCACAATCTGCCTAAGATAAGGATTGAAAACACAGACTACAGGCCTTTCCTTTACTCAGATGATATTTACCAGGACCTTAAAAAAATAGACTTAGAGAATGAGGGCATGCCTGAAAACATCCCAGAAGACATCTATGAGTACAATAATCTTTTTTGGGAGATCAGAGGAGAGAATTTTCCGGATCTCAAAGCCGGGGTAAGGTATCTTAAAGACTGGGAAATGTTTCTTAATATAAATCCAGGCAGCGGAGACTATCTGCATTCTAATATGGTAAAGGCCTCTCCTGATTTTTTAAGCTCTTTCTGCATAAACACATATCATTTCACTTATGACATAATCTACCCAGTTGAAATAGCAATCCGGGATGACAAGTCATTTGCAGGAGAAGGTTATGTCTTTAGATATGCTATCCCTGTTATGATAAGAAGCAATGAAGCCCATAGAGAAGCTTTTGGAATTAGTGACACCTTATACTATGATCCGAAAGAATTCTGCGAAGATGTTACAGAAGAGAAATACACAATAACTGCAATAAATGCGAGAACAAAACAGGAGATAAATGATGTAAGCATAACATTTGGCTGCATTAGGCACTACTGCGATCTTGGCAGCACAGAGTTTGACGGAAACAATTACAGGCTTACAGCAAGCATACCCTCAGGATGCTCGAATGGCATATTCTATGCAGAAAAACAGGGATTTTTGAAAGCGCAAAAGCAAGCAAGCAGCAGGCACATAAAGATCTTAATGGAGCCTCTGAAAAGCCTTGATTTCAGTGTAATGAAAGTAAACAATGACGGGGAAAAAGAAACTCTCTCAGAAACAGAATCTGCAATAATCCGCATAATCCCTGAAAAAGGAAAAGAGATTTTTGCTGTTTACCCAAGCAAGGAAATGCGAAATATAGAGATACTTGAAAATACAGAAAATTATTTCATGGAGATCTTTTTATCAGACCAGGAAAAAATAAAAGGCGGCTTTAAGGCAGACTGGAGCTTGTCTTATGAGGAAATAAAAGACAAAAATAAAGTAATCTTTTATGCATATGATTTAGGGATCCATGAAACACCTGAGGAAAAGCTTGATATGATAGAATTTATCAATGAGAACATGAACAAGGAGAATCTTATGCCGGAATTAAAATGAAAAACAAAAAAATTAAGCAGGCATTAATACTAGCATCACTAGTCCTGTCTGTTTTATACTTGCAGCTCGCATTGGCACAGGAATCAAATAACCCCGGCAATTCAGCAATCCCCAAAATTACCTCTAGCAACATCCGGCAGATCAGCCCGGTTTATACAGAAGATCAGAAAATAGAAGGAAGTGTGAACAAGCCCGGCATAGAGATTGAAGTAATTGTAAATGAAAACAAGAAATATTCTGGAGCATCATCCCAGGATCCTGACAGATTCGGAAATTATCCATTCTCAGTTGATGTTGTGCTTGAAAAAAAACTGAGAGTCAGCGATGCACAGCGCCATATTGATTTAAGGACATATGATTCATGGGAAAACAATATAAGGATTATTGCCAGAGACAGCCATGGAAGAGAAGCTTCTTTAGAGGAAATCCTAGTTCTTTCACAGTGCGGATACGGTACAGACTGGAGTGTTGAGCTAGGTGAAATAACCCCGGAAAAAATCCTTCCAGAACATTTAGCCAATGGCATTGCACAGATAAGCTTTCCAGTAAAGCTAAGCTACAAAGGCCCAGGAGATGCATCAAAAGCAAAAATCATCGGGCAGCCAGCATTGTCAGAGATTTTGGCAAGCCCAGACACCTATGAAAACTACGCAATTCATCTTTTTCCAGGATATTCCAGAGGCTACTGGAACAGGCAGTATTCAGAAGGACTTTTTGTAATCAGCCTTAATGCATGGCAGGGTTCATTAGAAGACCTGCATGAAATGGATTATGTCAAAATCCCCCTGAGGCTTGACATAAATTATGAGACAGAGACAGAGGAAAGCGGGATAAAATCCCATTCACACAAGGAATGCATTACCCTCACATTAATGCTTGACTCTGAAGCACCTGCTGATAAAATTCCCGGAGAGCTGATTAAAGAGTCAGCAGCAATGCTTGACTCAGCAAAAAACCTGGCGCAAACCTTTAAAGAGCCAATAGAAAGCGCAGAAGACCTTGTGTCTGTGCTCTGCATTGCAGCAGAGTCAGTAAGGGCATTTAAGGCAGCTTCAGCAGAAGTTGCTTGTGCCGGAGTTAGGGAAATTGCAGCAGAGGCACTAATAGAAGGCAGAGATTCCTGCTCAGACTCCAGATGTGACCTGTGCCTTTATGCACTTAAAGACCTCAAGGAAACAGAAAGGATGAGGAATTATATCTGCAACAGGATATTGTGCCCCAAAGTCCCTACTCTTGAAAACCATCGGAGAACATATATAGATTCCGTAACAAGGAAGAATGTCTGCTCTGAAATGAGCATAGATGAGGCAAGGGCATCAGGCAAATGCGAGCAGGAGTACAGATTTGCCTGGGAGTCTGTTTTTCTTTTAATAGACGAATGGGACAGAGCAGTAAAAGGCCAGGCAGACACAGACTCAGGAGTATTAACCAGGATTTTGCAGGAACTTGATTTCTGCAGAATAGCAGAAGGCCACGGAATTGAAGTGGTTTTTGCAGACCCAGACATATACCTTATAGACAGGCACGGAAATGTAAGGATGGCTTCACACAGGACTGACCACGGCAATGATTTTGGCGCAGTAATCATAAAAGAAGACGGAAGCAGAATCTCATATAATTATATGCAGGAAGATGAGTTTTCAGGCATAGGCCCAGGAGGATACCTTAGAATAGATGAAGAGGGCTACTTCATATTCCATTACCAGGGAAGGCATCTTTACCTTGACAGGGAAGGCAATATTCAGGATTACAGCGAAGATGTTAGCAAAGAAAGCATAAAGAGAATAGACCCAAATGTGCTTTCAAAAATCTCAGAGATTATGGAAAATGATTATCTTCTTGACCCACATTCAGACATAATAAGATCAGTGCAGGCAGTCTGCCTTCCGGGAATTGAGTCCTGGCTCAGCCACTGGGAGAACATAATTGAGTCAGTTGGCCGCTGCTTCAATGAGTCAAGAATCAAAGGAGAAAAAACACCGGCAGAATGCAGGGCATTGCTCTCAACATACGTATGCGACATGGTATATGACGCAATATTATGCACCTCAAGCCAGCCAGAGGATTCTGGCCTGGAGCAGATAACAGCAACAGGATACGATGATTTTGTTACCCACAAAGCCCTCATAAACTCAGTATGCCTTTTTGCCTTTACAGGAGATTGGGGCGAGCTTGACCTTGCTGAAATCCTTATTGCAGAAGCAGAAATGCCCGCCTTAGAAACACAGGCAATTCTTTTTCCTTCAGCCAGAGAGTTCATTGGCCCATTTTATCCCGAACAGGGAAGAGCAGAATACGCATACCACATAGGCGCAGGCATAGCTGCAGGAAGAGACCTAAGCTACCGCATTTACCTGAAATGCTCCTCTGGCAGCACTTGTGAAGGCCCTTGCGACTGCTACTATTTCGGAGAAGAAAGGGAAATCAATATAGCATCAGGCAGCCTCAGAAAAGGCCAGACATTTAATCAGAACTTTTACCATAAGGCCTCAGGCCATCCAGTAAGGTATGACCAGTCAGTAATAGAGTGGGAGTGGACAGACACTGCCGGAACAAAGCACAAATCCCAGATCTCAGCAAGCATCAGAGAAATAGGCCCAGGAACTCCGGAAAACTGCAGGTTTGACACACGATCAAATGAATTCCTCTGCATTCATCAGGCAGGTGTAAACTGAGAAAATGAAAACAAAAAAAAAGAAAACAATCCTGAAAACAGCATTTATAGGCACATTCAATGAAATAAGAAAATCCCCGCAAAAAGCAGCATCAAACATTGGACTGCAGGCCATATCAGACTTGTCTTTCCTAATAGCATTATCATTAGCATTATGGTTCTTCTTCAATAAGATTGTTATGGAAAAATTCCAGAGCCTTATTATAATCATGACGGAAGTTTTAGAGGGAATTGCAAGACACGGCCCTGAATTTGACCTTTTACAGCATTCAGCAGATGTCAATGCACTTATATCAAGCATTTTTTCATTATTAGCATGGCTGGCTATAACAGTCTTTTTGGCGCACTCCTTATTCCAGGGAATAAGCTGGCTCATTGCCGCAAGATACAGTAGCAAAAGGCTTAATTTTAAAAACTACATGCTGAGATTTGCAGGAGCCAGTGCATTCTGGTTTTCATTTTCCTTGATAATTTTATCCCTGGCAGCAAGGCCCCTGATCAACTCGCAGGCATTTGCATCAGAAACAAACAATACTCTTTTCATAATCTTATTTCTGATAGCAGCAATGTCAGTGATAATGTACTTCAGCATTATTTCATACACATTAATACAGAAAAACAAAACACTAATCTCAATCAGAAAATCATTCCAAATAGGGATAAAGCAGCCGTATTTCTTATTTGCCTTACTACTATTTTTAGCTGGGTTTATAGCAATTAATCTTGCCCTGATTTTTGCATCTTTGGCAAGCCTATTTTTAATGATAATCCTCGGCATACTGCTAATTCTCCCTTACATCGCAATTGCCAGAATAATATTTTTGCAGATTTCAGATGAAATCCAAAAACAATTTTAACAATGCAAACACTACGCACCAATAGTCATAATCTTCAATAAGATATTTAAACAACCTTGCCCAATATAACAATATGGAGCCCCAAGAAACCAGCCAGGACCCTGATAAGGCCATTGAGCAAGAGCCAGAAATCCAGGATGAGCAGGAAGATTACACAGAAAACCCAGGAAAAAACTGCGAAATATGCGGCTCACCAATGCACAAGGCTTCAAAAATCCTAATCAAAGACACCTATTACTATATCTGGAAATGCAAAAAATGCAAGCATGAAGTAGCCAGGTCACAAGACTGATTCTTTCCCAACAGTTAAATTTAAATATACACAGAAATTTGCATTCTCAGAAAAAAAGACAAACAGGGGGGATTTTAAAATGGCAAACCAGCAAATACAGCCAATATTCATACTGCCAGAAGGCTACCAGAGAACAACTGGCAGGAATGCACAAAGAAACAATATAATGGCAGCTCAGATGGTAGCTGAGACAGTAAGAACAACACTCGGCCCAAAAGGCATGGACAAGATGCTTGTGGACTCACTTGGAGATGTAATTGTAACAAATGACGGAGTAACAATCCTTGAGGAGATAAACATAGAGCATCCTGCTGCAAAAATGATAGTCGAGGTTGCAAAAACCCAGGAGGACGAGGTTGGAGACGGCACAACAACAGCAGTAGTGCTTGCAGGAGAGCTTCTCAAAAAAGCAGAAGACCTTCTTGAGGAGAACATCCATCCGACAGTTATATCAAAAGGATACAGGATTGCCTCAGAAAAAGCGCAGAAAATACTTAATGAGATATCTGAAAAAGTCAATGAAAAAGACACAGATCTCCTTAAAAACATAGCAGTAACAGCAATGACAGGCAAGGGAGCAGAAACAGCAAAAGAAAAGCTTGCTGAGATATGCGTAAAAGCAGTCATGCAAATAATAGACAGAAACGGCAGCGAGATCAGCATAGACATAGAGAACGTAAAGCTCGACAAGAAAGTAGGAGGCGGGATTGAGGACTCCGAGCTTGTGCAGGGCATAATACTTGACAAGGAAAGGGTCCACTCAGGAATGCCCCTCTCAGTTAAGAATGCAAAAATACTCTTGCTCGACTCAGCAATAGAAGTAAAAAGCACAGAGATGGATGCAAAAATCCAGATCACAGACCCGGGCCAGATGCAGGCATTCATAGACCAGGAAGAAAAAATCCTGAGAAACATGACAGACAAGATATCAAATTCAGGCGCAAATGTGGTATTCTGCCAGAAAGGCATAGATGACCTTGCCCAGCATTTCCTTGCAAAAAAAGGCATTTACGCATCACGCAGGGTGAAAAAAAGCGACATGGAAAAGCTTGCAAGGGCAACAGG
>PWVO01000136.1 GCA_003561825.1 Candidatus Woesearchaeota archaeon
AGGAGCACTGAAGCCAGCTGAATTGCCCCTCTTAAAATAAAAATAAACTCAAAACTGAACAGGCTGACCAATCTGCCAAAGAACAGCATTACTGTTGCGGCAATCAAAATTGAAAAAAACTAAACCCCTTTGACATCATAAATCTCTATTGAGTTTGTGGCCTTCTTAGTGGGCTCTTTGTTGTTTCTGAGAATCAAAACTTTATCGCTGCCTGAAAGCAGCTTTTTCTTTTTCAGGTCAGATATTATCTTCTTGTTGCTTTCTGAGTCTTTGATTTTCATAAGAAATGGGGATACGCCCCATGAAAGCTTAAGCAAAGCAAAGGCCTTTTCATTTGCAGTTATTGCTATAATTGGCTTTCCAGTTCTCTGCCTTGCAAGAATATTTGCAGTGTAGCCAGAGTGTGTTAGGCAGATGGTCTTTGTTATATTGAGCTGGTTTATCAGGGATGATGCTGCGCTTACAAGCTTCTCGCTGTCGTTCTTAAGGCAGTACTGCCTTGGAATAACATGGCTGTCAGCCTCAAATGCAATTGAATTCATAGTTTTTACAACATTTACAGGGTTTTTGCCTGTTGATGTCTCGCCGCTTAGCATAACAGCATCAGCGCCGTCCATAACAGCATTTGCAACATCACTTACCTCTGCCCTTGTTGGCTCTTTTGAGTTAGTCATTGACTCGAGCATCTGAGTTGCAACAATGCATGGCTTTCCTGCCTCATTGCATGCAAGGATTATCTGTTTCTGCGCAATCGGCACTTTTTCCTTGCCTATCTCAACAGCAAGATCACCTCTTGCAATCATAATCCCGTCACTTGCCCCAATAATGCCCTTTAGGTTTTTCATTCCCTGGCTGCTCTCAATCTTGCTGATAATAAGCTGGGAATTAGCTTTCTCTTTGAGCCTCAGCACATCATCCTTGCATCTCACAAAAGACAGGGCAAGAAACTCAATCCTGTTTTTTTCTGCAAACTTTATTGCCTCAATGTCTTTAGCAGTAAAATCCGGGACATCAAGCATCCTGTTAGGCACATTTACCCCCTTGTTCTCCAGAATAACAGCATCCTCATAAAACTCAAGCTCAATAAAGTTTTTTTCTATAAGCTTGACAGCAGACTTGATAAGCCCGTTGTCAAAGAAAATTGGGTCATTTTTCCTGAGCTGCCCAATTATATCATAGTTAAAGCATGGGGGCTTGTTCCTGAAAAACTTTATTCTTTGTTTTTTCCTGACATTAAGCGGCTTTTCAAGCTTAACTCTTATGTCAGGGCCTTTAAGGTCGAGAATAACAGGCATGCTGTGCTTTTTTGTAAGCTTAAGGAAGTCTGCATACTGCCTGAAATCACCGTGCGCTGTGTTTATCCTTGCGCATGACATTCCGGCCTGCTTCATCCCGAGAATTGCCTCTTTTGTCTTTGTTGAAGGTCCCAGTGTGCATATTATCTTGGTCTTAATCATCTTATTAAGGCATAAAGAACTAGATTGTTTAAAATAGTTTCTTTTTTCGCAAAAGATATCTAATAAATATAAAGAATACAGGCTCTATGCTAATTCTTTTGTCCAATAATGTGTTACAGCAAGAATCGTAAGCCCGAAAATTACTGAGAACCATAAACTCAGATTATAATTATTTGGAAAAAGATAAAGGTCCATAAGGCCGCTTGCCCCTCTCCAGAAAGATACAACAGAAAATCCTATGAGTAAAGCAAAAATTGCCTGCTCAAAAGCCTTTAGTTTTTTCATTCTGTGAAGCATGACATAAATCCTATGCAAATAAGTTTATATATGTTTCTTTTTATATGGCCTAGGATTAAAATCCAGATTATGTACAGATAAAGGGTCCGTACGGAGGTATATTCCAAGTACTTTATCCAGTCCATTCTCAATTTTAGAATAAAATTTAGCTAAACGAGGAAATTCAATATCATTTCTAAATTTATAATCCGGCCAGCGTGCCCCGTAAAAATTTTTTTCAATTCCCATAGAAGAATATATATCCTGCCTGTATATAAATCTTTCTATTTTGTAACTTATAAGTAGCTACTAATCTGTTATAGTAAGCTAGCAAAAGGCTTATAAGGCTAAAGATTATGATATTTTAAGAGGTGGTAAAATGACATCAGCATTATTCAGCCCGGAAAACTGGGGATCGCCTGTTGGCCTAGGAATATTTCTGGTCTGCCTTGGAATTTTCATCTATCTGCTAAGCCTAGCAGACAGGAATAAAACTACAGGAAAAAAATAATTCTCCTTTTGGAAAAAAATGAGGAAAAAAATAACAGTAAATGATATTATGCAGAAAAACTACTCTTATTTTCTTGCAGAGCCAATTGGAAAAGGGTTTCATCCGGATTTCAGGCCTGAGCTTACCCCAAAGCAGATGCTTGAGCTCGGTGTTTTTGGCGGCAAGTACATGACAGACTGCAAAAGAGAATTCCCAGAATCCTGGTTTGAAAAAGCAAAGCTCTGCCATGAGTTCCACGACCCTAAGCTGAATTATTTCAGGATAAATGCCTCTCAGCCATTGTCATACTGGATAGAGAAAGGCTGGATCTATAAGGAAGACCCAAGAGGATGGTTCCAGTGGTACTGCCGCTATTACATGGGAAGAAGATGCCCTGATGACCTTAGGCAGATAAAGCGCTGGAAAGCATTCAAAAGGCATATTGGCCAGATAAAAAAAAGCTGCAAAAAAATGGACTTAAGCTGCAGGAAAAAGCAGAGGCAGGCCTTGCTCCACTGGGCTTATGACAGCAGGAAAATCTGATGTAACCCCTTTAAAGTTAAGTAAAAATTATTTAAATGAATAAGATTAGCATAACCAGATGCATACATGCAGAAACCTTCATCATTCTGAAAAAGAGCATATTGCGTATTTCTCAATGGAAATGGGAATAAGCCATACAATACCCACATACTCTGGGGGCCTCGGTGTTCTTGCAGGCGACTTGCTCAAGTCTTATGCAGACATGAAAATTCCGGTTGTAGGCATTACTCTGTTAAATGAAAAAGGATATTTCTACCAGAAAATAGACTCAGAAGGAAACCAGAAAGAGCTTCCTGTTGAGTGGAACACAAATGAGACACTTTCACTTATGCCAAATGAGGTTTTTGTAGGAATTGAAGGAAGAAAAGTAAAAGTAAGGGCATGGAAGCTTATGGTAAGAGGCTACACAGGAAACACAATCCCGGTTTTTTTCCTAGACACAAATCTTGCTGAAAACTCAGATGATGACAAAAAGCTCACATCATTCCTCTACGGAGGAGACAGGAAATACAGGCTTGCACAGGAGATAATCCTCGGCATAGGAGGCTTAAGGATGCTTGAGTCACTTGGCTACACAAACATCAAGAAATACCACATGAATGAGGGCCATGCTGCTCTGCTTACAATTGAGCTTCTTAAAAAATCAGAGATCTCAGGCATGAGAGCAGACCATTTTATAGAAACAATAAGGGAAAAATGTGTTTTTACAACACACACTCCTGTTGCTGCAGGCCACGACAAGTTTGATGTTGCGCTTTTCAGGAAAATGCTCGGCGATTTCTTAATCCCGGATCAGATAATGGAGAAAATAACCCAGGACAATACAGTAAACATGACCCTGCTCGGCCTGACAATGAGCAAATACCTCAATGGTGTTGCAAAAAGGCACGGCGAGATAACAAGAGAGATGTTCCCTGAATTCAGGATAGACTCTATCACAAACGGCATACACCCGCAGACATGGGTCTCGCCGTATTTCAAGGAAATCTTTGACGAGTACATACCTGGCTGGGCATTGGACCCATTCACATTAAGGTATGCGCTCTCAATCCCAACAGAAAAAATATGGGACGCCCACACAAACTCAAAAAAAGAGCTGATAGACAGCATCAACAACAGGACAAACATCGGATTTCACATCTCAAGGTTTACAGTAGGGTATGCAAGGCGCTTTACTGGCTACAAGAGGCCGGAGCTTATCCTCCACGATATTGAAAAGCTAATCAGCATAGCTGAAAAAGTAGGAGATGTCCAGATAATATTTGCAGGAAAAGCGCACATGCAGGACTACAATGGAAAAGAGATAATAAAAAAAATATTCCAGACATGCAGTGAGGTAAACAAAAAGGAAACCAAGCTTAGGATGGTCTTCCTTGAGAACTATGACATGAAGCTTGCAAGAATGCTTGTTGCTGGCTGCGACATCTGGCTCAACACTCCCCAGAAGCCATTTGAGGCATCAGGAACCTCTGGCATGAAAGCTGCATTAAACGGAGTGCCCCAGTTTTCGACTTTAGACGGCTGGTGGGTTGAAGGCCATATTGAAGGCATAACAGGCTGGAGCATAGGCACACATCCCCATGGCTCTGATTCTGAAAGCAGCGGAGACTTTGCAAAAGACGCCAAAAGCATGTATGAAAAGCTTGAAAATAATATAATCCCGTTATTCTACTCAAACCCAGAGAAATGGAAAGAGATAATGAGGCACTGCATTGCAATAAACGCAAGCTTCTTCAACACTTACAGGATGGCCCAGCAGTATATTGCAAATGCTTATCTTTATTAGAACTAATCTCAGAAACTCTGTTCTAATTTTAATCTTTCCTCAAGTAAACTGTCCTTGAAGGGAATGCAAATGCAATATTCTCTTTCTCAAATGCAGAAACCAGGTTAAGATTAATCTCCTGCTGTATGTCCATGTACTTGTTATAGTCTGCAATGTCAACATAATACACAACCTCAAAATTAAGGCTTGAGTCAGCAAACTCCTTGAAATGCACCCTGTCAATGTCAGCAAGCTCAATATCATCTATTATCTTCCTAATAATTGCAGGGATTTTCTCAAGCTTTTTTCTCGGAGTGCTGTACTCAACACCAACATTAAACACAATCCTCCTTCTCTGCATCTTCTTGTAGTTGTTGATTCTTGTGGATGTAAGCTCCTTGTTTGACACCACAAGCTCCTGCCCGTGAAGTGTCTTTATCCTCGTGCTCTTGAAGCCTATTCTCTTCACAATCCCCATGTCAGAGCCGACAATAATAAAGTCTCCTTCCTCAAAAGGCTTGTCAAAATAAATCGAGAATGAGCTGAAAAGGTCAGCAAGAATGTTCTGGAGCGCAAAAGCAATTGCAATCCCGCCAATGCCTATGCCAACAAAAAGCGATGTTACATCAAACCCAAGATTAGAAACAACAAGCAAAACAGCAATGATAAGAACAATCCCCTTCACTATGTTGCCAAGAAGCTTCAAAAAAGAAGTGCCCTCAACTATCTCCTTCTTCTTCCTTTTCTCCACCTCTTTATTTACAAAAAAATCAACAACAGCAAAGCATGCTTTTACCCCATAAAAAATAAGGTAAACCAGGATAATGTATATTATAATCCTGGAAACTGTCTGAGGCACTACAAGCATAAGAGATGCAAGGTAAAGAGCAACAGAAAAATAAAGAGGCCACCCAAAAGTCTCGACTATATCAACAGCAAGAAGGTCATAGTCTGTAGATGTTTTTTCAGCAAATCTTCTTAATCTTTTAAGTAAAAAAAACTTAAAGCCTTTGAAAATGCCTAATATTACAGCAAATGCAATTAAAGCAATAAGATAGTCATATGCAGTATTGGCTGCAAAAGCACTGCTTATTCTTTCAAGAATCCTGAAATTAAAGTTGTCCCAGAAAGCCATAATACCCTGCAATAACTAATCATTTATATAATTTTTTGTTAAGCCTTTCTTAAGCAGGTCAGAAATCTAAGATATCCCCGGGATTTTCTCCTGCATATGCCCTGTTTCCGGGCTCGAAATCCTTGGGCGAAGTGATTACAATGCTCCAGCAGTCCTCTTTCTCTCTTTCCTTGTTGTGCATTGTAAAGTCATAATAAGTAAGAGAATAGCCTTCACCTTTAATATCCCAAGGCTCATTAAAAATAATTTTGTTTCTTCTTTCATCATAGCCAGTGATTACCCTTGCATGATACACAATCTCATTTTTTTCATTAATTGTATCTTCAAGGCCAGCATGCTGTACAGCAATCAGTGGTATGTCATCCTCTATATGTGTCTTAAGCTCAGGAAAAGAAAGCGGCCTGTATTCTGCTTTAAATCCAAGATCTTTTGCAAAAGCAACAAAGTTTTTTACTAAATTCTCTGTGACAGTTTCTGCAATCTGCTCCTGCCTAATGTCAAGCCCATAATAGTTAAGCACCATCTGCATAGAGGCATGGCCGCACCACGGCATCCCATAAGGCTGAGAGACATATGGCACATTTTCAATAAAATAGCTGGTCTGAAAATTATTTAGGTCATAGCAAGTTCCGGGATTGTTTACCAGGGCTATGATAGCTGCTGTGCCAATAGCTTTAGCAGCACCTAATGCAAATATTTTCCCTTTTGTTCTGAAAAAATCCCTGATTTGCCTGATTAAAGAGGTCTCATTGGCAGAACCAGTATTTTCTATTATTTTAGTTAATTCAAACTCAGAAAATTTTTCAGAAATATTCGGCATATCATTCTTCAGCTTAGGAAAACCATCAAAAACAAATTTTGTCTGAAACTCTTCTTCTATTACAATGAAATTCTTAACAGCATCTTCAAGGTCTTTCATTTTTATAACTACTTTAGAGTGTCTAAATAATATTTAAAGATTTCTTTTTTTTAATACAAAACAAGCTAAAAAAATAATCTCAGGCCAGAAAAAAGTAATATCTCATAATTTAAATAAAAAAAATTAAGAATAATCAACAACCTTAATCTTGAAGTTCAGTTCCTTGTCCACAAGAGGATGATTAATGTCAATAGTTACTGTCTCCTCGTCAGCCCCTTTCACAGTTGCCGGAATCTTTGCTCCATTTGGCAGTGTCATCAGAAGCATGGCGCCAGGCTTAAGCTCTTTTCCCTTTAAAGCCTCATCCCTCGGGACTTTCTTTACAAGATCAGGATTGTAGTTCCCGTAAGCTTCCTCAGGCTTAAGCTTGACATCTTTCTCATCGCCCTTTTCCATACCGATAACAGCGTCCTCAAATCCCTTTATGACATGCTTTGCCCCGACCTCAAACTCAAGAGGCTTTCCCTGCTTTTCAGTGCTGTCAAACAAAGTTCCGTCATTAAGCTTACCCTCATATTCAACCTTTACCTTATTTCCATTCTTGACTGGCATTTTATCAAACCTCACAAAATGCAAAAACAAGCTGTAGAAAACTCATTTAAGCTTAAATAAAACAAAAAAACTAATCTTATTTAAGTGTTTGGGTTAATTTTCCTGGGAAAAGGCCTCTTAACTGTTATAGGAAGAACCCCTGCATTAAACTCTGCCTTCGATATCTCAATCGGGTTGTATTTCATATGCTCAAGATCTTCCTTATTCAGCTTTACAAGAAAAGGCGCCCCCATAGATATCTGCAGAGCCCTGCTCCCTATCATTCTGGCCTTCTCATACCTTGTGTAGGAATTCACATCCTGTTTTTTTTTCTGCATAAGGCTACCTCCTACAAGAGCTTCCTGAGCTCTTTTGACTTTTCAATCCCAAGGTCAATCATCCTCTCAATGTCAGAGGCCTTTAAAGGCTCGTCTCCGCCTTTCTGCAGCGCGCACAAAGTGCCGTCTTCCTCAGCCTCAACAGTGAGCCTTGCATCAGTCACCTTCTCTTCCTCCAAGCTTGGGTCAACTATAAAATAATTTCCTATCTTTACAACAGTGCAGCTCACAGGAATCTTCTTCATGTCAATTGGAAGAGAGTTTTTTGTCTTGTTCTTGTAGTCAACAGCTTTCCCGTCATAAGAAGGCATCCTGGCATCCTGAAGCGCAGCCACCACAGCAAGCGCAGATGCGTCAATAAGATTGCCTTCATCATTGATAGGGCACACATCGATAAGTATAGACCACACCTTCTCTCCGGGCTCTATGCAGAGCTTTTTAGTGTCAATTGCCCCTGACTCCCTTATGCCCCTGTCAATAATCCTTGCCAGCTCTATTGCCCGCCCAGAAGGCGGCCCTGGCTCAAAATCAGGGTTTGACAGTGGCAGAAGCTCAACATTGACCATCATCACGCCATCATCAGGAGTGTCTGGAAAAGGCTGCTCAACAGCCATCTTAACACCTGCAATAACAATAGTGTCTCCCATTGTGACTTTTGCAGACCCCTCTGCGTTTTCAGAAAAGCCCTTCTCTATCTTTATGTCC
>PWVO01000006.1 GCA_003561825.1 Candidatus Woesearchaeota archaeon
ACACCCAAGTAAGCCAGATAGTAAATTCAATAATATTCAGCAATCTAAAATCAGGCAGTCTCTGCGACCTTGTGCCCCCAGAAGGAATAAGCACCTCAGACTACGAAGCATTCAAATTCTACAGAAAAATAAACCGCACAGAGATGATGCTCAGGTATGAGTTATGCGCATAAAAAGTGAAAATTTATATATACCTACTATATAAATGCTAGAAAGAGGTCATCACAATAATGCAGATAGGCAATCCAATTGGACTTTACGCACTACTCAGCCTAATCCCGTTTATCATCCTTTATTTAATTAAGCCAAAGCCAATAGAAAAAATAATCCCTTCTTTGATGTTCTTAATAAAAAACAAAAAAGACGCATCAAGAAACTCTTTCTTCAAAAAGCTCCTTAGAAACCTTGTATTCCTTATGCAGCTCATTGCCCTTTTGCTAGTTGCATTAACATTATCCTATCCATATCTAGTAACCTCAACACCAATAACCTCCCAGAACACAGTGATAATAATAGACGGAAGCGCAAGCACCCAGACAACAGCACAAGGTGCAACAAGATTCCAGAGGTCAATAGACATAGCAAGAAACAGCCTTGAAGGAAGAATAAGCATAATAGCAGCATACAACACCCCTGAAGTAATGCTTGAGCACGGATCAAGAACACAGGCCCTAGTAATACTCTCAGCACTCGAGCCAAAAGACACAGAGTCAAGCCTTATATCAGCAATCTATGAGGCAGAATCCCTACTTGATGAGAAGCAGGGCCGCATAATCATAATAAGCGACTTCATCTCAGCAGACATAAATGAAATACTCAAGCTAAGGGCAATAATTGCATCAAAAGGCATAGACATGGAATTCATAAGTGTCTTCAGCCCTGCTGAAAACATAGGCTTCGTAAACCTTAACATAGACAGCCAAAAAACTCTTGCGCACATAAAAAACTTCAATGACCAAAACGCAGAAATAACTGCCCTGCTCATGAAAGAGTCAGAAGTCATAGCAAGGCAGACAAGAGAAATCCCTCCGCGCGCAACAGAAATATTCCAGTTTGAAACCCTCCCTGGATTAAGCACAATAAAAATAAGCCCAGATGACAATTTCCCTTTAGATGACATAGTTTACATCAGCTCTCCTGATAAAAAAAGCGCAGAGGTCCTTTTAGTAACCAACTCAAGATCCAGCTCACTGAAAAGCGCTCTCGAGGCCTCAGAAGAAATAGACCTGAGAGTGGCAGAGCCCCCGGTAGTCAGGGGCATTCAGAGCGCAGAGATAATAATACTCCACAAAATTGACCCATCTTTAATACTTCCGGGCACTATAGAGGAGATAGCATCAGAAGTCTCAAGAGGCTCAACCTTAATCATAACAGCCCAGGAAGAAACCCCGGACTTGGGAATTAACTGGCTCCTCCCTGTTGAAATAACAGAAATGCGCAACAACACATGGGCATGCGCAAAAGTAATAAACAGGTTCACAAGAGAATTCCAGAACAATCCCTGCTTTGCATCACTCAGCAAATACTTTGCTGCAGCCCTCAAAAACAGCACAGTATCATTTATCAATGCAGATGACTCAAGCCCCCTCCTTGCAATGTCATCAAGAGGCCATGGCTCAGTGATCTATTATGGCATAATGGATGACCATAGTGATTTCAAGACCCAGATATCATACCCAATATTCTGGAACGAGCTTATAATGTCATTAGTCAACATGAGTGAAATAAGCGACTATAACTTCAGAATAGGAGAAGTCCCCAATATCAACAAAGTAGGCACATACAGCAGAGACGGAAAAACAATTGCAGTAAACCTTCTTAGCGAGTCAGAGTCAGATGTAGTCACAACCAAAATAGGCGAAATCCCGCCAGAAGAATTCTTGGCAGCCAATGGCACAGAGATGGTTAAGATTGAACTCATATTTTACTTTATAATAGCAGCAATTGCACTCATGTTCCTGGAGATACTTTATCTCAAGTCGCGGGGTGATCTATGATGCTCTATTTTAAGAACCCATATGCATTGTACCTTTGCATCCCCGCAGTCATAATACTTCTGGCACTGCTCAGAAGGACATTCATAAAGTTTAGCAGGGCAGATGAGAAAGCAAGCTACCATTCATCAAACAAGGCCCAGAGAATACTCATTGCCCTCATGCGCTCACTTGTTTTATGCCTGCTCTTTATAGCATTCTCATACCCCTTTATTCTTGAAGAGTCTGTCTCAGAAGGAAACCCTCATGCAACAATACTAGTTGACAACTCAAGCTCATTTATGATATTTGACCAGGCCATTGCACAAGACCTAAAAGCCAGAATAGAGCAGGACATACCAGTCTCATTAAGATATTTTTCAAATGGCGAAAGCTCTGCAATAGGAGATGCAATAGTAAGCAGCCTCAGGCCAGATGACAACATCCTGCTAATCACAGACGGCCACAGCAACAAGGGCATAGGCCTCGGGGATGCAATGATGCTCGCCTCAGGCCTTAACACAACAATAAGCGCCCTTAGAATGGAGCCAACAGAATCAGACCTTATTGTCTCAGTGACAGGCCCGTCCCAGGCAATATACGGAACACCTGCAGAATTCTATATAGATGTTGAAAACATCGGCCCGCAGCAGCTTGAATATGAGCTGACTGTAATGCTCAATGAAAATATTGTCATAAGAGAAAGCGCAAGAGGCACAAAAAGATTCAGCCTGAGAAGATACCTCGAGACAGGCCACCACAAAATAAAAGCAGAAATAAAAGCAGACGACTTCTTCAGCCAGAACAACCAGTACCACAAAACACTGGAAGTGCTGCCAAAGCCAAAGATCCTTTTTGTTTCAGACAGAAGCACAAGCACAATGCAGACAATAAGCTATGTTTATGACATAACCCACACTTCAGCACTTCCCAGCAGCCTTGACCAGTACACAGCAATTGTCATTCACAACAAAAACTCAGCATGGCTTGACACCAACATAGACCAGCTAAGCAGCTTTGTCTCAGAAGGCAACGGCCTTTTTGTAATAGGCGGAGACAATTCATTTGACATGGGAGGCTACCACCAGTCTGTATCCGAGACACTTCTCCCAGTAAGAGTTGACCTCTCAACAGAAGAAGAGCAGGATGCAGATGTATTATTTGTATTTGACATATACGGCTCCCAATCCGCAGATATTGACCTTGACAGCGAGGTTGAGCAAATACTTAAGGAAATAAAGCCTTACAGGAACATAGGAGTTGTAGGAGTTTACATCGACGAGCAGACAGGCCAGGTAAGAGTGCTTGCAGTAGAGGGCTTCCGGACAGCAGAAGCAGAAAGGATTGAAATCCCTGAAGAAGAAGAGGAGTCAGACTTAAGGCATCTCTCAATAACAAACCACAGGCACTTCATAACCAGCGGCTTAACCTTAGATGCAAGAATCTCTGGCTATAACAGAGTAGTTTCTAAGCCAGCAGCAACAGTCCTTGTTTCAACAAGAGACAGGAAGCCAGTGCTTACAGCATGGAGATTCGGACTCGGCAGGGTTGCTGCACTCACAACAGACCCTGAAAAATGGGCCGGGGAACTCCTAAAAAGAGAAAACTCAGAGCTCATAACAAGAACAATAAACTGGGCAGTCGGAAACCCAGGAAGAAAAAAAGACATTGATGTCAGAGTATCAGACTCAAGAGTAGGCGATATTGCTTCAGTATATGTAATGTCTGAAAAAAGGCCGGTGCTTGAGGGATATTCATTTTCAATGACAGGCAGCAGCCTCTACACAGCAGCTTTTGTCCCTGAAGAGCCAGGATTCAAAAGATTTTATGATTCAGTTATGGCAGTCAGCTACAGCACCGAATACAGCAAGCTTGGGCTTAACCCCGGCCTCGCAGGATATGTAAGCATGACAGGCGGAAGAATCTTCAGCAAAGACCAGCCAGAAGAGATAGTAGAATTTATAAAAAGCAATTCAGTAAGAAGAAAATTCAGGGAAAAAAGCTTTTCACAGTATTTTCTCCTTGCAGCACTGCTAATCTTTTTGCTTGAGCTGTGCATAAGGAGAGTAATAGAAAATAAGAAATCTATATATATAAGATAAAAATAGGGCATATAAATGGCATACATGAAAAGAAATGTGAATTTTGGATTATTGTTTATATTATTAGCCTTAATAATATCAATAGCAGCATTAAGCATCTATTACCAGACAACATTCAAAGACCTTTATCTGGAATACAAAGAAAGAGCAGCAGAGCTTAGGCAGGTTTCTGAGACACTAAAAGCAGAAAGAGAGAAGCTTAACCAGACAAGCCAGCAGCTTATTGTGAGAGAGCAGCGGGAAGAAGAGCTAAGCACAATATACGATGATATAAGCAAGGAGAGGGATGCCCTTAAAAAACAGAACCAGGATCTAAGCACCCAGCTCCAGGCAAC
Organism: Candidatus Woesearchaeota archaeon; assembly: GCA_003561825.1. Classification (GTDB taxonomy): domain Archaea; phylum Nanobdellota; class Nanobdellia; order Woesearchaeales; family CG1-02-33-12; genus PWVO01. The sequence goes on from PWVO01000006.1 coordinate 4,411, forward strand.
AATGTCAGACCTTTCAAAGGCAAGAGTTGACCTCGCAGAAGCAAGAGCAAAGCTTGCGCAGGCAGAAACAGAGATTTCATCCTTGGAAAGCAGGAACAAGAACCTAATTGAGGACATAAGCAGGCTTAGCAGAAAAATATCAGAACTTGAAAAAGACCTTGAGGACTGCATGGATAGCTGATAAAAAATGAAAACCAAAGACAAATTCAAATCACTTATTCGGGAAATAAACTTCACTTTCATAAGCATAATCCTCTTTACCACATTGCTTACATCAATACTGATTTTTCTCTCGGTTTACCTTCCCCTCTCATTATTTAACATAGGCCCGGTTTATGCATTAATCCCAGCATCATTATATTTCTTCATTGTAACAATAAAAAACATAAAAAAAAGGCATATAATATACCTTGAGAAAAAATACCACCTTCTTGACGAAAGATTGAGAACAGCAGAGGACAATATCGCAGACCAGAACCCAGTAGTAGGCCAGCTAAAGGATGATCTCCTGAATGACATAAAATTTGTGTCAATCTCCTCATTCTTTAATGAAAAAAGAGTCTCAAAAAACATATTTTTGATAATTGTCTTGTGCTTTCTCGTAGTTGCCTCTTCAAACATAGACTTTTCATTTGACCTGGCCAGAATCACCGGAGCAACGTCAAATTTTATATACAGGACAGGCGGCGATATCTCTGGAGACCGCCCCTCCTCTTTGGATGATGTCCCAGGCAGAAGTGACCCTTATTTTGCAAACTCAAGCCTTTCAGAGCTGGGGCAGGAGCAGCTTGATTTTCTTGTAAAGTCATCTGCATACAAACTAAATCTTGATGATTTCAGAGAGCCTGAGCAAAGAGAATTCCAGGATCTTTTTCCTGACGAGGCATTTACACATGCCCCTGAGGCATACGAAGAGAGAATCAATGAGAAGCATCAGGATCTTGTCAAGGCATATTTTTTGAATCTTGCAAAACAATGAAACATGAGGTGTAATAAATGAAGTACAAACAAACCTTTGACAGCCTTTATGCTGAAATAGGAAAAATTGTAGTAGGCCAGAAAGAGGTAGTAGAGCAGGTTATGGTAGCATTGCTTTGCGATGCAAATGCCCTTCTTGAAGGCTATCCCGGGCTTGCAAAAACCCTGGCAATAAAAACAATGGCCCAGATGATGGACTTAAAGTTCAGCAGAATACAGAACACCCCTGACCTTATGCCGTCAGACATCACAGGAACATTTATTATTGATGAAACCTCAGGCAAGAGAAGCTTCAAGTTCCATCCAGGTCCCATATTTGCAAACATAGTCCTTGCAGACGAAATAAACAGGGCAACTCCAAAAACACAGTCAGCCCTGCTTGAGGCAATGCAGGAAAAGCAGGTAACAGTGGGCAACAGCACATTCCAGCTTGACAGGCCCTTTTTTGTGCTTGCAACACAGAATCCAATTGAGCAGGAAGGCACATACCCCTTGCCAGAAGCCCAGGCAGACAGGTTCTTGCTAAAGATAAAAGTAGGCTATCCTACCTATAAGGAAGAGGTTGAGATAGTAGACAAATACGCATTTCATGCCCCTGAGCCAAAAGTCAAAGTCCTCCTGAACAAGCAAAACCTTTCATCTTTGCAGTCAATGGTAAGACAAGTTCCGATAGCGAATGACTTAAAGCAAAGAATTGTAAAGATAGTTGCAGAGACAAGAGAAAAGCCTAGTCTTATTGAATACGGAGCATCGCCGAGAGCATCAATTGGCCTTGTTCTCGCATCCAAGGCAAGAGCATTGATAAAAGGAAGGAATTATGTAAGCAAAGAAGACATTGAGGAAATGGCCTATCCAGTGCTTAGGCACAGGATTATACTTGACTTTGAGGCAGAGAGAAAAGGCATGGCCGCAGATGACGCAGTCAGAGAGGTTCTTAAGTCAGCCAGATAAAATGATAACAACTGATTTTCTTTCCCAGCTTGACAGGTTCAACCTTATTGTAAGAAAAAGAGTCACTTCAAGCTACACAGGAGCAAGGCGCTCAGTCTCCCACGGCAGGGGAATAACCATAAAAGACCACAGGATATACACCCCTGGCGACGATTTCAGGGCAATAGACTGGCGCATCTACGGCCGTACAGACGACCTTTACATAAAAAGATACGAGGAAGACAAGAGCCTCACAACCCACATCATACTTGACTGCAGCGCCAGCATGAACTTTGGAGAGCATATAACAAAATTTGACTATGCTGCCATGATAGGAGTAGGCATTGCATACCTTTCAATGAAAGAAAACGAAAAATTCAAGTTTTCAACATTTTCAGATGACCTTGATTCTTTTGTCTCAAAAAGAGGCATGGCACATCTTGCACTTATGGTAAACCACCTCAACAAAATAAAAACAGACGGCAGCTCAAAATTTTCCTACTCAATGAAAAAATACAAAAAGCTCATAGACTCAAAATCCCTCATTGTAGTCCTCTCAGACTTCCTTTTCAGCATCGACGATATAGAAAAAGGCTTAATGATGCTTTCAGGAAATGATGTAAAAGTAATACAGGTTCTTGACCCAGTTGAAAAAAACTTCACAGTAAGCGGAGACCTAATACTGAAAGATTCAGAGACAAAAGACAAAATGAGAGTATTCTTAAACCCCAAGGCAAGAAAAAACTACGAGACAAAGCTTGATGCCCATAACTCAGCACTTGCCCAGCTCTGCAATGACTTTGGGTTTGAGTTCTGCCAGCTTACAACAGAAAAGCCAATATTCGATTCTTTTTATGAAATATTAAGATCCCGTTGAAACATGAAAACCCTCTTCATAGAAGCAAGATCAAAGAAAATTGCTGCTCTCGGAAAAAAAGCAAAAAATCTCCCCAGCAGGATTGGCCTAGTTGCTTCAGTGCAGTTTATCGGTTCATTAAAGCATGCAGCCTCAGAAATAAGAGCAGCTGGAAAAAAGCCATTCTTGGGAAAAGGCACAAGCACAGCATACAAAGGCCAGATACTCGGCTGCGACATAAAAGCAGCAGAATCAATTGCAGAAAAAGTTGACGCATTCCTTTTCATAGGCACAGGAAGCTTTCACCCAAAGCTCATAGCATTTAAAACAAAAAAACAAGTTTTCTGCCTTAATCCCAGCAGCAGCAAGCTTTCAAAAATAAAAAAATCAGATCTTAAAAACTTTGAAAAAACAAAAAAAGCCTCTTTAGTCAAATTCCTTTCATCAAAAGAAATAGGCGTTATAGTCTCAATAAAGCCAGGGCAGCAGAATCTTAAGAAGGCCATGTCACTGAAGCAGAGATTCAAAGAAAAAAACTTC
>PWVO01000198.1 GCA_003561825.1 Candidatus Woesearchaeota archaeon
AAAAGGCCTTTTTTCTTATTTTCTTGTTTTTTTGGCTGTTTTTTTTGAATTTCGCGCATTTTGCTTGATTATACTATTGCAGAATATATGTTTTGTTACTTTATAATGGCAAAAATAGAAACATTTAAATAATCTATTCATTTACAATTTAGTTTACTACTATCAAATACTATATGAAAACCTTTATATGGGGCTGAAAAAATGGTTGTTAAGAAAGATTTTTTACTAAAATTAAAAGATTTTGGGCTGAATAGCTATGAGTCAAAGCTCTGGACAGCCCTTTTGTCAAGGAGTGTTTCAACAGCAGGGGAGCTAAGTGATATTGCAAATGTGCCGAGATCAAGAAGCTATGATGTTCTTGAGTCACTTGAGAAAAAAGGCTTTATCATAACAAAGGTCGGCAAGCCTATAAAGTACATTGCTGTGCCTCCAGAAGAGGTTATTGTAAGGATAAAGAAAAAAATAGAAGAGGATGAAATGCAGAAAAAAGCCCTGCTTGACAAGATGAAGACAGCTGGGGTGCTTGACGAGCTTACTCTTTTGTTCAAAAACGGGGTTAAGATGGTTGAGCCTGACGAGCTTTCAGGGTATTTCAGGGGCAGGCAGAATTCCTATAACCATCTTGAGATGCTTCTTAAGGAGGCAAAGCAGAGCATTGCTATTATGACAACTGCTGAAGGCCTTGAGAGAAAGCACAAGTCTTTTGGCAAGATTCTTAAAAAATTATCGTCAAATGGCGTTAAAATCAAGATAGCAGCCCCTCTTAATGGCCAAAACACAAAAGCTGTTGAGGAGCTTTCAGGCTTTGCAGAGCTGAAAAACATGGAAAACATACAGGCAAGGTTCTGCATTGTAGATGAAAATGAGCTTTGGTTTATGTCAATGGACGACAACGGGGTTCATCCTAGCTATGACTTAGGCATATGGATAAAGACACCTTTCTTTGCATCAGCTATATCCAAGATGTTTGATTCTGTTTGGAACAACGGGAAGTGATTACAATAACAAAGCACCTTTTTGGAATCAAATACCCACGATTATTTCTTGAAAAAATCAGCTAAAGCTTATTTCATAAAAATAAAGGAAATGCCTGTATGTTTCAAGTGAGATGTCCCTTGCATCCTCTCTGGTTGATTCACTTATCAATAGTTCTCCTATGTCCATATCAAGAGAAGAGCCCCTGCCAAGCTCTACATTGATTGTCTTTGCTTTTCTTAAGTATTCAGAGGCCTCTCTGTGCCTTACCACAGACATGCCAATGTGGGCCATTTTCTCAATATGCTCTTTTGCATAATGTTCTTCTTTTTCTGCAAACTCAACAGCTTTATTGAAATAATCCTCTGCAAGGGAATAATTTTCTTTAAACAACTCAACATTTGCCAACCCAAGATATATCTCAGATTTTGAGTGGATATGCGGATTATTCTCTAAAGCATAGAGATAGGCTGATTCTGCTAGCAGAGTCTCTCTTCTTAAAAGATAATATTTAGCTAAATCTAACCCATCGAGAAGAGAGCGGCTCTTTTCATAAAAAAGATTCTCTGCTTCCGGGGTATTGAATATTGATCTCATTACAGTATAATAAGTTGTAATCGAGCTTTCTGAAAAGTAGTTGGCAATAAATTCATTGTAGCATTTGCTTCTTGACTCTTCATGTGCAAGCTCCTCGCATAAAGAGATGTCCAGATAATAAAAGGCCATGCAGGCAGTTGAGCTTTCATCATCAGGGATTTCATTGCACAATTCTATGTTTTCTTTTTGATATGCAACAAGAGAGTAGCATTTGCTTTTGAAACTCGGATCAACAATTCTTGCACAATCTTCAGGGCTATAATTAACAATTCCCAGGCATTTAAATTTGATATCTTCGCCAATAATCTCATTGCAGAAACTGGAATTTCCTGCTTCTTTAGCCAGGCTCAAAAAGCATTCATCTTTAAAGCTTACATCTTCTATGAACTTGCACCTGCTTTTTAAATCTTCTATGCCGCAATCAATCATATCTCCCTTTTCTGGGGTTTCTGGCAACAACGGGGGCTGAGGAGACCTGAAACCGAAAAAAACCAGCAGAGCCAAAAAAACAACAACAATCCCTGAAACAATTAATATTGCTGTTTTTTTATTAAAGCCCTTTTCTTTTTTTCTTTTTTCTTTTTTCTCTTTAAATAAGGCCTGGGTTTTTAGTCCTTGCCTTTCTTTAACAGCAGCATTAATTGCATAGTCAATCTTTTCTTTTGAATACCCTTTTTCTAATAGAACCCGCCTCAGCCTTTGCTCTCCGGCCCTTTCTATATTTCCTTTAATATAATCTATAAGCAAATTATCATCCATTTTTTCCTCCTTTTTGATTATTGTTTAGATATAATAATATTGGCATTCATGCCAATAGATGGTGGCCCATTGATAAAATGCGCATGCTTTAAGCGACTCAAAAGGTTGTCGAGTACAGTCAGCAGCAGTTTCTTCAATAAAGGCCCCGGTTCTATAAAGAGTTGAGGGAGAACACTGCCCTACAAAAGGGCCATAATCACAAAGCCTTATTTGTTGCCACCAATAATAATACCAATAAAACCTTGAACAACGCCCATTGTCCATGCAATAATCACATGAGCCCCCACAACTAGTGCCATCTCTGCAAGGGCTGCATCTTTGTACAGAGCTGGTGCAAGTTCCACTAAGAAGGCAGGTTCCGCACACAACCATTTCCCTTGCATTAGTGCATGTTGTCTGGGATTCACAAACCCCTCTTGAGTTGCATGTATATGTTTTTTGATAATCGCATCTATAACATGTAGAAGTGCCAGTGCAGCTGCTAGTCCCGTCCCAAACATAATCAGTCCATGTTTCTGTAGTCCCGCAACTAACTCCAGGAGTATAATGGCACCCGTCGCAGCAGGGCCCTGAGCTGCATTCACAATCATTTCCATTGCCATTACCTACATCTACGCAATTCCCCCACCTGTCGCATTCCCTGTTTATGCCGCAGGAAGTTCCTTGTGGCAAATAATGGCACCCGTCGCAGCAAGGCCCTGAGGTACATTCACAATCATCTTCCCCGTTGCCATTCCCATCATCTGCGCAGTTTGAGAAAGGCAGCACACAATTTGGGGCATGTGTCCTGAAGCGGCTCCATTCTGTAGAAGTTCTTGTCGGGACAAAAATAGTGGCACCGCAGTTATAGTTTGTTACTACCAAACATATCCCAAACTCATTTATTTCCTGTGATCTGCCTTGGGCAATGCTGTAATATTCTTGTGCTGCATAAGCATTGCCAGCTGAAACTAAAAACAAGATCAAAGAAGCAATTAATATCATCATTGCCTTATTCTCTTTTTTTAGAAAAAAGCTATTATTCATTTTTCCCTCTTTATCCATGAGTCTGTGTTTAAATCCAGGCTGTATGGATTAAAATCAGCAAACTCATATATTTCAATATTGTTATTTTCCTCTTCTTTTATAAACATATCCTCAAAAGACCACCCATGATGTGCTGCCTTTATCTCCCCGTCACAAAAAGAGAGAAATTTTGGATTGTCCGTATCCCTGAAAACAACAACCACCCCGCTTCCAGTGCTTCTGTCTTTTTTTTCAATAAAATTATACCGGATTATAACAGATTGGTAATTGTTCTTCTGCAATGCATAAGCAGAAAAAACAGCGAAATCAACAGCACTTCCGCTTTTGTCCTGGATGAATTCATCAAGGCCTTTAGATTTCCATTCTGCAATAGGCTCCATGCTAAATTCATTTAGGTATGCTATAAGCTCTTCTGGGCTGCTTATTTCATCTATGGCATAGCCATAAATCTCATCCTCTGTTTCCTGAATCTCTGCTTCAGTATCCTCCACTGAGTTTACTGCTTTATCTTTTTCATCTTGAACACTTTCATGCTCTTGAAAGGCATCAGGATCTTGCTCGTAAATCTTATCTGTCCTGTTTAGGCTTGCAGCTGCCCAGAATAAAAACAAGGCCAGAAAAGCAATTAAGATAATAAAAATCTCCTTTTTTAAGACAACTTTCTTTTTTCTTTTTTTCATCTTAAACACTTTTTAATATTAATTATGAAATGCCTCAACTTTTCCGTCAACATATCTAAAGCATAAACCTGTTTCATCGCACACAGGGCATTCCTCTTTTTCACAGTAATCCAGTTCATCACACCATTGAAAACCTGCTTTCAGGCAATCTTCTCGGTTATTGCATGCAAAAAAGGTTTCAAAACTGCATATCGGGCACACCTCTAAACAAGCATTGACATTCTTACACCATTTTAGACCAATACTTAAGCATGATTCTTTGCTCTGGCATGCAAAAGGCATTTCTTTACTGCATACAGGGCACTCATCAAAGCACGAGCGAAATTCATTACACCATTTCAAGCCAGCATTTAAGCAGGCTTCACTGGTCGTACATAGATGTGGATAATCTAAACCACATGTTGGGCATTCTTTCATACACGAATAAACATTATCACACCATTGCAATCCAGCTTCAGTGCATTCCTGCTTTGTAGTGCAATAATAAGGAGATTCAAAAGAGCAAACCGACACATATACAAATTCTTCTCCTTCTAAATTGATTATCTCTTCTTCAAAATCTTCCTCTTCCTGAACTAAAGGGTGTTCCATGCCGGTTTCTCTCTCTGTTTCACTGTCCTCTTGGAAGCACCCCCCTGAAAAAACAAGAGCAGTAAAAACAGCAATAAGAACCATGCCATTTGCAAAGTGAATCTTTATATTCTTACTCTTATTGGTTTTCTCCATTTTTATCCTCTTTTTATCCATGAATCTGGGTTCAGATTTAATGTCCCAGCATCAAAAATAGCGAAATCGTCAATCCTGATGCCTTTTCTCTGCTCTTCTTTTAAGAGTAGATCTTCAAAAGACCGGCCATGATGACTCATTTCAAATCCTGTTTCTGCATGAAAAATATATTTTGGAGTGTCTTTGTCTCTAAAAACAACAACAGCATAACTTCCAGTTTTATCATCCGCAATTTTTTTAAAATTATATCTGAGAATAACTGCTTCATAGCTGTTCTTCTGTAAAAAAAATGCAGAAAAAGCAGCAAAATCAGCCATGCTTCCTTTTTTATCCTCAATGAATTCATCAAAATCTTTAGAGACCCAATTAATTTCGCTCTCAACACTAAACTGGTTCAGGTAGCTTAAAAGTTCTTCAGGAGTGCCAATCCCAGAAACATCTTTGTATTCTTTGGTGTCTTTTTCCATTTTTTCTTTTTCAAAGTCATTGGGTCTTTGCAGGCTTATTGAGAGCCAAAAAACAACTAAAAGAGCGAAAATTAAAGCAGAGATTATTACAAAAACACGACATTTTGAATTAATATTTTTTTTCACCCTTTTCATTTCATATTCTTTTTATTTTTTGTTGGCTTTCTGTTTTTTTGATTCTTAAAAACTAATGGGTTCTACCTGCAAGGCATAACCCTTTGATAATCCTGGGTCCTCCCGCTGTTTGTGGAAGCAAGAAGAACCGCACACCAGGCCATGGGGCCGGTACCGCTTATCTCAGCTGGACAAACTATAGCATGGCCGAGACAGTTACAATTAGTACCATCATATTCCAGGCAAACACGATAGGTGCCAGACTGCCCACAAGCAGGGATTGAAGAGGTATATCCAGGAGAAAATTCAAAAGGAGTTGTTGTGCACGACCTTGAAGAAGATGTTGTCTGTTTATTATAATGAGGATACTTTGTTTCTATTCCATCACAGTCATAATCAAAGCTTCCATCTCCACGATGAGTTGTAAAGTATGAAGTTTGGCCAGGCCTTGCATCTGCATTCAGGTCATAGCAGTCAATGCCTAAGGAAGATGAGCTTGATAGCCACATAAACTGTCCATTAGCTCCTCTGTAGTATGTTCTTCCTCCTGAACTCATAGTAGTGCCCACGCACCTTGTGGCAGCCGAGCCGATATGATAGCCATCTCTGTCTTTGTCTTCTACAAGGTTTGCGACATTTCGGTATATGTTTGCGTTGTTGTCGTTGCAGTCTGAATATGACAAGCAGGAATCCCTGTATCCTGCATGATTGCCTACACAGAATTGTGTGCTGCTGGCGCAATGCCCATCATTATCAGCATCTAAGTAACGCAAGCGCCATCTAGTGGCATCATTATCATTGCAATCAAGCCCAAGGGAAGCAGAAGACTGGCAGTGTTTTTGGCCGCTAGCAGCATGATACCTGTCGCCATCCTGGTCCCTGTAGCAATGCCCTGATTCGCATTGTTGGTTCTCATCGCAAGGTTCTCCAACTTTGAGAACGCAAGGAGATAGAGTGATATGGGGAGCGTGTATTCTGAACTCTTGCCATTCAAGAGAGTTCCCTGTCGGAACTAGCAATGAAGCAGATCCTGTATTGAGAACCCTCCGGCATTCCTCCCAACGGTCTACTATTATCTCTTTATGTGGTTCTGCCTCATATAAAGCAGCTTCCACAAAAAAGCTTAAAACAAACAAAAGGCTTATTCCGAATATCATTAAAAAGAGCCTTTTTTTTTCTAAACTAACTTCAATCATTTTAAGATTTTAAATTTATTGCCTCTTTAAGTTCATCTATTTGCTGCTGCTGGTCTTTGATAGATTCTATAAGAACAGCAGTCAATGCAGCATAGTCAACAGATTTCATCCCAGTCTCTTCATCAGTTGAAACAACTTCTGGAAAAAGCCCTTCAACATCCTGCGCAATAAGGCCTATTTGTGTTTTTTCAGAGCCATTGAAATTGAATTTAATCCCTTCCAGCGTTGTAACTTTTTCCAATGAATCTTTTAATGGTTCAATATTTTCTTTTAGCTTTTTGTCAGAGATGTAGTAAAAAGCATTTGCATAAAACCGGTTTGCATACAGATAACCATTATAATTAAGCCTTGTTGTCGCAGTAGGGTTGCTTGTTCCCCCATATAGCTGTCCCGAGGTTCTTGTTGTTCCAGCATATATTAAATAACCTGTTCCGCTGCTCCCTGCAGTTCTTCCAACTGGAATTGCTGGAAGCGCAGTGCAGCTAACCCCTGTTGTTGTTGTTGCACTAACATAATTCCCGGAGGTGCAGCTTCCTGTGCCAGCTTTGCTTGCAGCTAAATTATAAGCAGATCTTACTGCACTAGGTGTTGCAGCCATTGTTGTAGAGGTGCTGCTTGTGCTTGTAGATAATCGAACAATCCCCGCTTGATCTGTTGTAGCGCTTCTTATTGTTTGAGTAGAAGCCCCTGTGATTCTTCCTTGCGCATCAACTGAAATTATTGGGTATCGCACTCCATCACTGTTCCCATATGTTCCAGAAGAAACACCCGTGTTTGGTAAACTGATTGTTCTAGTTTCACTCAAATCTCCCCCTCCGGTTAAGCCAGTTCCTGCATTAATGCTAGGATGCCCAGAAAGCCTTGCCCATGGAACAGTGCCCTGCTGAAGTGTCCCAGACCATCTTACATCACCAGCAACATGCAGTTCAGAATCTGGGCTTGTTGTTCCTATGCCTATCCTCTCGCCACTGTTAAAAAGGAAATTGTTTGCTGCCCATCTCGTGCCATCATTTCTTAAGGTATCGCCTTCCCTGCTCTGGTCTTCATCAGTCGGGTCTGGAGGAAGGCGAATTGTTATGCTGTTTAATTGCTGGATAACATACTCTTTGTTTGCTGCATCTAAATTATTTTCAGGGAGAGCAACCCCGACAATCCTATTGTTAGACATAT
>PWVO01000115.1 GCA_003561825.1 Candidatus Woesearchaeota archaeon
AGGTTCAGAGGACTTTTATGCAGCTTCTATCTGAGCTTGACGGGTTTAAGCCTCTGGATAATGTTAAGATCATTGGCGCAACTAACAGGAAGGATATTCTTGATCCTGCTATTACAAGGCCAGGCAGGCTTGACAGGCTTATTTACTGCGGGATTCCTGACGAGGAAGGAAGGAGGGAGATATTCAGGATTCACTCAAAGAAGATGAGGCTTGACAGGAAGGCTTCTGTGAATGAGATTATTAAGAAGATGAATGGGTTTTCAGGTGCAGAGATCAAGGCTGCATGCACTGAAGCCGGGTATTTTGCAATCAGGGACGGAAGAAGCCAGATTACAAAGAAGGATTTTGTAAAGGCTATTGCAAAGGTCAAGGCTGAAGAGGAGCTTGAGGGCAAGGATTACCTCAGGATGTTCGGGTGATTTTCTGTGTGTATTTTCTGCGGAGGAAAGTGCTGCGGAAGCGGCGAGGCTCTGATGCCTTTGGCAGGCTTTGGCGCAGCTTATGTTTTTTTGAGGATTAAGTCAAGGGCCGGAAAGAAAAATGCTAGCATTAAGGCTAAAGAATGAAAGACAACTATACCGGGAGTTAGCAAGGCATGAAGTGGGATGGTGGAAAGCGCACCACAGAAAAGATAAACCAGAGCTTGCGGATAATATGACTAACCTGTATTCTTTGCAGTTTAATATTCCTTATAAAAAAGCTATTGAGGCAGTAAGATTTAGAGTAGAAGCTGCCGGAGAGCATGATCTTGCAGAAAAGCTTGAAGATAAGAAGGATCAAAGAAATGCAGATATCTACTGGTCTAATACAGAGAATTTATTAGAAAGGCATTTTGAGGTTTTAATGAAGGATATTTGGCCTAGGCTATATGAACAGAATAGCTTACTATCTAAAGGACTCACAGAAGACGAGCTGTACAGGGAGTTAGCAAGGTACGAAGTGGGATGGTGGAAATGGCACCACAGAAAAGATAATGCCAAAATTGCAGAAAATATGGCTAACCTGTATTCTTTGCAGTTTAATATTCCTTATGAAAAAGCTATTGAAGCAGTGAGATTTAGAGTAGAAGCTGCCGGAGAGCATGATATTGCAGAAAAGCTTGAAGATGAGAAGGATCAAAGAAATGCAGATATCTACTGGTCTAATACAGAGAATTTATTAGAACAGCATTTTGAGGTTTTAATGAAGGATATATGGCCTAAATTATATGAAACAGGAATAATCAGCGTTGTTTGATTTGCTGTTTTATTGCCTGCTCAAGTTTTTCTGGCTGGTCTGTGCCGATTCTGTACTGTTTGCCTGATTTCATTTTTATTTTTACTGCATCAAAGCCTGAGACGTTGTAGAGAAGGCCGTGAGGGGTTAGGCGGACTCCCCAGCCATAATACCATGGGTTTTTTACTTTGCTGCATTCAATGATTTCTTCAAGAGGGAATTTTCGCTTTATAATGCCTATTCCCATCTTAAGCAGTAGTGCATTGTTTTCTATTTTTACCTGCATTGTTCCTGAGATTGATAATGCAAATGCTATTAAGAGCATTGCGAATAGTGCAGGCCAGTCGAAAGAATGGTAAAAGGAGATTAAAAGAATTATCAGTACTGGAATTATCATCAATGCCATTACTGAATAGCCTGTCTGCCTGTGGCTGTAGGCTAAGGCTTTTTTTTCTTTTTGTTTCATTAAAATCTGGTTTTGAGTTGGGAACAGCTTATTCTTTTTCTGAATGCATTGTGCATTCTTTTTTGTTTTCCCAGTATACCCAGCACTCTTTGCCGAAAAGCTCCCATCTTGCGCAGCCTGTGCAGCATTTTGGTGCTTGTTTAGCAGTGCTTTTTTTCTTGGGCTTTTTCTTTGCCATATTATTTTGGTGTAATTTGGTGTTTTTAATAAAGCTTTCTGTTTAATCTCTTTAAAATGTCCAGGATAAAGCAATTTATTTAAATTAGTTCTTTACACCTTTGTTTTTGAAATATAGAAAGGTGGTTTAAAGATGGTAAAAAGTGAGGATAAAAAAACAATTGAAGAACGGATAAGAGAAATGAAACCTGAAGAATTAAAGGGATTTGTAAATGAGATTTTCAAAAATAGGATATTTAGAAATAGCGAATTTTTAGGGCTAGCTGAAGCAGCTGTTTCAAAAGAGAATTATCTTGGAATTTTGGATTTTGTCAGGTTCGCTGCATCAAGGGGGGTCTATAATTCTTTAAATGCAGGAGGCAATGAAGCTGAAAAATATTTAGCAAATGAGATAGGAACAAGAAGGTATAATATAAATCTCTTAAAGCCATTAACCGTAACTTACAGGCCTGAAGATAAAGACAACTAAGGCAGCCAGGTCTTGTGGTTTTTTAATTTGTCAGGGAGGTATTTGTCCATTACAAAGTTAAGGCCGCCTACTGCAAGTGCCTGCTGCTCTGCCCTGACTTTCATGTCTATCAGCTGCTTTATTGATTTCTGCCACTCTTTGTGCTGGTGGACAAAGGGGTCGTTTTTTATTGCGTCTTTTCCTCTTTTTACATCTACTTCTTTAAGGGGATGTGTGGGAAGCTTATAGTCAATGATGTCCTGGGGCGTGAGGCCTATGAACTGGGCGCCTGGTACGCAGAAGAACTCGTTGATGTGGGCTGCATTGCCGCTGCCTACTTTCAGTGTCCTGTAGATGTTCATGAAGCCGTAGAAGTCGCAGTCTGTAAATACATAAACCGGAAGCTTCATCTCATCGCTCAGGCGCCTTATGAAGCGCCTGCATGCTCTTGTGGGGACTCCGCCCATGCTTATAAGTATGCAGTTGGCTTTTTTCCAGTAGTTGTGCTTTACGAGCCTCTGGTGCATGCCTGCTGTCTCTATTGCAAGGACAAAGTCTGCTTTTGTCTCAAACTTCAGCTGCTCTACTGAGTTTGGGATTGCGTAAGATCCTGAGCCCATTTTTGTGCAGTCTATTCTTATTTCTTTCTTTGTCTCTGGGTCAAAGTCTATGACTATTAGCTTGCCTGAAACTGCTCCTCCTTTTTCCTCTGGTATGAAGCCGAGCTTTTCCCTGTTTATGAGCATCATTGCCTCTATGTCGTCCATTACTGCATCTGACTCTGGCTGCTCTTTGAACCTTGCATCATTCCAGTTCTTGCTTACATAGTATGCCTCTCTTTTTGTTGCTATGTCATCGCTTTCGACAAGCTGCTTAGAAAGCTCCATCATTCTCAGTGTCTGGGCAAAGGTTTTTATTGTCGAGGCAGTCAGAGTTCTTGTCTTTGTCTTGCCTATAAGCTTGAAGTAGCCGCCTTTTTTGTCATAGTCAACATTGTTGAGGGACCTTAAAGGAACATCAAGTGTTGGCTTTTTTCTGGTGATTATCTTCTTGTAAACATCATTTGCTATTGTTTTTATTTTTGATGAGACTTCATTAGTCATCCAGATCACCTTCCTCTGAGTCTTTTCTGCTTATTGCCAACTCTTGCTCGTAGTCCTGGTTTTTTTCCTCGTCAAATTCCATTGACTCGAGCTTTCCTCTCTGCTGCTCAAGTATCTCCTTAAGCATTTCCTCTACTTTTTTTCTGTCTTCTTCAGCAAGGCCTACTATGTTTTTAAGTGAGTCTCCCACATGGGGGATGTATTTTTCTATATATCCTCTTTTCTTGAGCTCAAAGCCTACTCTTTTCTTTTTGTTTACGTATGATCCGAGCTTTCTTCCTGCGTCCTGCAGGGCAAGCTTGATTTCTTTTATTATCTCCGGGTAATGGGCTATTGCCTCTTTGCTTTCTGATGTAAAAGGTACCCAGACAGATGCTATGTGGATGAGTATTGTCAATGGGCCTATGGGTATTGAGCTGTTGCTCTGCTGAAGGCCGTAGCTGCGCCAGGATGTTGAGGTTACTGACCTTAGCATTGCGCAGGCACTCTGCTGGTAAAGCAACGGGACTCTGTTTGCAAACCTTAAGAGGTTTGCCGGCTTGTCTCCTGGCTGGTTTCCGCCGTATGCAAGGCCTACTTCTATTATGAATGGGTTGCCACTGTATACAGAGGGCTGCCTTGTGACTGAGATATAGAATTCTGCGTTGATTTCTTTTCTCAGGCCTTTTTCAAGCAGTTCATTGCCTATTGGTGAGATGCAGTCTGTCGGAGGGGCAATTATTTTGGTTTCTTTGATTCCTTTTATGAGCTTTTCTGCCATCTCTGTTGATAGGTCTTTTGGCTTTGTGTTTGGCAAAAGAGCTGCATTTTCGCATATCTGCTTTGCTGTTCCTGAGCCTACTCTTGAGAATTCTGTTGTGAGGAAGCTTTGCAAAGTGCGGGCTTCTGTTACCTGGAGCATTTTTATCATGCGGCCGAGCTCTACTCCATATGGGTGGGGCTTGATGTCTGTTGTCTGCTTTGGCAGCTCGTCTTTTGCTCTTGCAAATATGAACTGCTCTGCTTTGGGGCTTGTGTAGAATATTGTTACATGTGGGTTTGTGATTGCTGTCTGCTTTAGGTATTCATCAACACTCTGGCCTCCTTTTAGGTATGATGCCTCTATGTCTATCTCTACTTTTGTGCCGTGGTCTTTTTCCCATTCAACTATTGATTCTTTTACTATTTTTGGCTTGTTTTTTTCTGTGTCTATCATGAGCTCATAGTAATGTGCCGGATCATCTGGCTCTATCTTTGATGTTATTCTTGCTGCCCTGCCTGTTGTGAGCTGGCCGTACATTACTGAGGCTGAGATTCCTATGCCCTGTTGTCCTCTGCTCTGGCTTAGCTTGAAGAACTTGCTTCCATAGAGAAGCTTTGCGAATATTTTCGGGATCTGGGCTTTTACTATGCCTGGGCCATTGTCTTCTACTATGATCCTGAAGCGGTCATTGCCCATGTCTATTGCCTGTATGCTTATTTCCGGGAGTATTCTTGCTTCTTCGCATGCATCAAGTGAGTTGTCAACTGCTTCTTTTATTGTTGTAAGAAGTGCTTTTCTTTTGTTGTCAAATCCCAAAAGGTGCTTGTTCCTGCTGAAGAATTCTGCAACTGAGATGTCTCTCTGCTTTGTGGCCATCTCATAGGCTCTGCTTTCCTCTTTTTTTTGTGCTGTTTTGTTGTTGACTGACTTTAGGTCTGTTTGTGTTTCCATGTTATTCAATCCCTAATTCTCTTTTTTTTGTTTCGTGCCTTCTTTTTTCAAGCCATTTGTAGACATTTGAATGCGGGCTTCCGTTAAGGAGTGATTCTACTGCTTTTCTGGCACTTTCAACTCCTTCTGGCATTCCTATTATTCCAATTGTTTTGCCGTAAACGCAGATGTATGTTTCTGTAAGTGTTTCTACTGTTTTTCTCGAGCTTCCTTCTGCGCCTATTACTCTGCCTTTGAGCCTCAGCATGTGCTTTTTTTCTGAGGTGTAGTCTCTAAGGCTTATTATCTCAAGCATGTAGTCTGGCTTAAGCAATAGAAGGGCTATGTCCGGGTTGAAGCCTCTGCTGATTGCCCTTACTACTTCTCTTGCGCTGTAAAGGCCCAAGGCATCTGAGCCTTCTATGAATACATCTCCTTCTTTTGAGTCTATGCGGATTTTTGAGCCTGTTGACTCTTCTATCTGCTTTTTTGTGTCGCCTTCTGTTCCAATAAGAACAGCTATGCGGTCTTTTGTGATTTTTGTTTCATATATAAATTCAGGCATATTTAAAGCAAATAGGCATTTGTTTTTAAAGCTTTTTACTTGTTTTTGGTTTTGAAGTTAGCTAAGAAGTATTCAAGGCAGTCAACTTCGCAGAATGATGCTTTTTTCTTAAGGTCAGGTGGGCCGAAGATTATGGTGAAGTAGCTTGAGTAGTATGGGTTTATCGGCTTTCCGCATGTAGTGCATGATTTTTTTTCTTTTTCCTCTATTTCCTTTATCTGGTCATTGACAAGCTTTTTTATGTGTATAGCGCCTGATAAAAGGTCTTTTTCAAGCTTCATGAGGTCTTCGTGGTCAAGGTTTTCTACTATTTCCCTAAGCTTTTTTTTCATTTTGCCTCTTTTTTTTAATAAAGGGCATTAACTGCAGGTTAATGGAAAAGCTTTTTGCAATGCAAGAAAAAAAGACTGGATAAAATTGGCTGCAATAATGCCTGGTTTTTGCATAAGATTTCTCCTCTTTTGATATTCATTTGGGCCAATACTTAATTTGTATATTATTATAGCCATTAATATTCTTATATATATGTTTTTTGATGCTTGGATATAATTTTTAGAATTAGCTTATTCAAAAAGCATTAATGCTTTATTCCTGTTTAAAGGAAATATTTTTAACTTTATGCAAAAGGTTTTTATAAAAAGAATAAAGCTGCTTTTTTATGATAGTTAATATTGGATCAAAAAATGCTGTTAAGATTGAGGCTGTAAAGGAGGCTATGAAGGGCTATGGGATTTTTTCCAGAGTTATGGTTAATTTTTTTAGTGCTGATTCTGGTGTTAGTGAGCAGCCGAAGTCTATGGATGAAACTATCAGAGGAGCTATGAACAGGGCAAGGGAATGTTTCTCTGAGTGTTGTTTTAGCATTGGGCTTACTGAAAATGAGAAGATTGGGTCTTATTGCGGCGCTATTGGGCTGCTTACTAAGGGCAGGGTTACAAGGAAGTGCCATATTAAGCAGGCTTTTGCAATGGCTATGATTCATCTTGAGAATTCAGGGGAGTACTGCAGAAAATGAAGGATGTTGCTTTGGTTGTTTCTAGTAAGGATCCTGCTGGGATTAATATTAAGGAGTGCCTTATAGCCAGTGGTTTTGGGAAGGAAGAGGGATTGTTTCATGGCGAGACTGTTTATGGCGCTGTTCTTGGAAAATTGTCTGCAAGGGTTTATACTGTTTCTGAGGAATCTGTTTTTTGTGATAATATTGACAAGGAGATTGATGCTGATTTTTTTTGTTTTGCAACTAAGCACGAGGGTGTGGCTAAGATTCCTTCTTTTAGTGTTCATGTGCCTGGGAATTGGGGCAGTGCCGGGCTTGGCGGGAGTGAAAGGGAGCTGTGTGCTGCTTATGCCGGGCTTATGAGGGAGTTTTTTTTCAGGCTTAAAGAGCTTTCTTACAAAAGTGGGTATGATGTGATTCAGGAATGCACTCACCACGGGCCTTTTCTTGAAAAGCCTGTGATGTTTATTGAGATTGGGTCCTGCGCTGAGCAGTGGAATGACAAGAAGGCCGGAAGGATTATTGCTGAGGCCATTGTTTCTGTTTTTTCCGGCGAGATAAAGAAGCATGTTGCTGGGATTGGGATTGGGGGGCCTCATTACTGCCCTAATTTTGCCAAGGTTATGGAAAGGTCTGAGATTGCTTTTGGCCATGTTTGCCCTAAATACATGCTTGATTCTCTTGACGAGGAGATGCTGAGGCAGGCTGTTGAGAGGAATTATGAAAGGCCTGAGATTATTGTTCTTGACTGGAAAGGCCTTGGCCAGCACAAGGAAAGGGTTAAGGAGATGATTGAGAAGGTGGGCCTTGATTATAAGAAAACAAATGATTTTTAGGCTGCATTTTAGTTTAAAAACAAAACTTTTAAATATTAATTTGTACATATTTAAT
>PWVO01000004.1 GCA_003561825.1 Candidatus Woesearchaeota archaeon
CAGAAGCAGAAACAATAATCTTCTGTATCTTATTGGCTTTCTCCTGCATTTCTTGATTGTTGTCTTTATTAATCCCTGAAAAAATTTCAGCAATCTCCTCCTTAATTCCAGCCTTTGCAATAAACTCCCTGTATGCCCCAGCGCCGATTACAAACCCCTGAGGCACAGAAACTCCGCCTCTGAAAATCTCCCCCAGGCTTGCAGCCTTTTTTCCTAAAACCAAAGCATCATCCTTTGATATGTCCTTAAGCCATGAAACAAAACTCATTATCAGCACCCCTTGCTTTTTGTATTCTGTGGTAGGATTATTTTATATAAACCTTTTCTTTTTTCCCTCTAAACCTAAAATCAGGCCTGAAAATTAAAAAAATTTATAAATGCCTGTGCAAATATTATTAAAAAAAGCTGTTTTCAGCTGAAAAAGAGGTGCAAAAATGAGTCAAAAAGTAGGAGAGATTTCTTTTATTTTAGGAGTAGTCCTTGCAGTGCTTATAGGGC
The DNA here is from genome assembly GCA_003561825.1 of Candidatus Woesearchaeota archaeon. Lineage (GTDB taxonomy): Archaea > Nanobdellota > Nanobdellia > Woesearchaeales > CG1-02-33-12 > PWVO01. The sequence goes on from PWVO01000004.1 coordinate 499, forward strand.
TTGTAGGGAATTACCTTGGCGATTTTCAGCAGATTTTGATATCCCTGCTGATTGTGTTTGGCCTTATTGTAGGATTTTTGAACATAGAGAAAAAGCAGAAGAAAGACTTTGTGATGATGGCAGTGGCTCTTATCTTAGTCGCGTTTGCAGGCGGCGGCTCATTGGCATTAGAAGAAGTAATAGGGATAGGCCCTTTCCTTGCAGGAATTTTTAATGCTATCATGGCATTTGTAGTTCCAGCAACAATTGTGGTAATTTTGAAAGAGATTTATGCGCTTGCAAAAGTAAAATAAACTCTGTTCTTTTTTTATTTTTTATCAATTCTTCTTAATTTTTTTCTTTTCAATTGTTTTCTTAGAAAAATATTTAAACAGCAGAGTTTAACATGAAATCAGAATGAAGATAATCGGCATAAGCGGCTCGCCCCGCAAAGACGGCAATAACGAAAGAATAATAGATTATGTTCTAGACATAGCAAAGCAAAAGGGATTTATAACAGGAAGGATTTTCCTGTCCGAATACAAAGTTGAGGGATGCACAGACTGCGGCCTTTGCAAAAGCAAAAAAGAATGCGCAATAAAAGATGATGCATCAAAGCTCCTTGCTCTTATCGAGGATGCTGATGCAATAATTGTAAGCAGCCCGGTTTATTTCGGTTCTGTAAGCTCACAGCTAAAGGCATTCTTCGACAGGACAATTGTCCTGAGAAGAGCAGGCTTCCTTCTCAAAAACAAAATCGGCGCAGCAATTTCAGTAGGAGGCTCAAGAAACGGCGGCCAGGAAAAAACCATCGAGGCCATGCACGCATGGATGAACATTCATGGCATGGCAATAGTCGGAGATGGAAGCCATTTCGGCGGCATAGTCCAGAAGCCTTTTGAGGAAGACAATGTAGGCATAAGGACAGTGAAAGACACAATTTACAAAGCATGTGATTTTCTTGAGCTTATGAAATGAGATTGCTTGGCAAAAAAGAGGTGGTTCAATTGAGAAAAAACATTAAGCGCAGCATCTTGCATAAAGGAAAATTATTGCTTCTAGCATATGACCAGGGCATAGAGCACGGGCCAGCAGACTTCAATCTTGAAAACATAAGCCCTGAAAAAATTATAGCAATTGCAGAAAAAGGAAAATATACAGGCATAATACTCCATCATGGCGTAGCAGAAAAATACTATGACCCTAAAAAATGCAAAGTGCCTCTTGTAATCAAGCTTAATGGAAAAACAAATATCGCGAAAAAAGAGCCGCTTTCACTTCAGGTCTGCTCTGTAAAAAGAGCAGTCTCGCTCGGGGCAAGCGCCTTGGGCTATACCATCTACCCAGGATCAGAAAACGAGCATCTCATGTTCAGTGAGCTTGGCAGAATAGTCGAAGAAGCCCGGAGTTCAGCAATCCCTGTAATAGTCTGGGCATACCCCCGGGGAAAGCACATCCGCGACCAGAACTCAACAGAAACAGTCGCATATGCAGCGAGAGTTGCCCTTGAGCTGGGCGCTGACATTGTCAAAGTAAATTACAACGGAGATCCAGAAGGCCTTAAATGGGTTGTAAAGTCAGCTGGAAAAGCCAGGATAATTGCTGCAGGAGGATCAAAGCTCTCTGACAGTGAGCTGCTGGCCAATGTGCATGAGATAATGAATGCAGGCGGATGCGGACTTGCAATAGGCAGAAATGTCTGGCAGCACCCAGATCCTCTTAAAATATCAAAAGCACTTGCAGAGATTGTTTTTAACAGCGCAGCTCCGGAAAAAGCAGCCAGGCATCTTCAGCCATAGCCGAATCTCCCCCTGAGCGGAACAAACGAAAAACTGCCGAGAGACTCTTTCTTTAGTATATTTTTATTTTTTATTGCCTTTATCATTTCATATCCCCCGTATCTCGAAACAGGGGCTACAATTATCCCATTATCATTAAGCTGCCTGATAAGCGCAGGCGGAATCTTCGGGCATCCTGCACTCACGATTATCTTGTCATATGGGGCTTCTTTTTCATACCCAAGAGACCCGTCTGAATTCACAACATAAGCATTATTAATCCCTGTTTTATCCAGGTTTTTTCTTGCAGTGTCAGCAAGACCAGGGATTATCTCAACAGCATAAACCACTTTTGCAATTCTTGACATCAATGCAGCAGCATATCCTGATCCAGCCCCAATTTCAAGAACCTTGTCATTATCCTTAAGCTCGAGAGCATTAATCATTATCATTACAGTAGTTGGCTGAGAGATAGTCTGGCCATCCCCTATTGGCAGAGGATAATCTGAATAAGCCTCATCTTTCAGGTCTTCAGGCACAAAATTCTCCCTCGGAATTTCCATAAAAGCTTCAATAAGCCTTTTGTCGCTTATGATCCTTCTGTTGATCCATGCAGATGCAAGAGATTTTTTGTTTTCTTCAATCATTCTAAATGCAAATGCGCTCCAAAATATTAATTTTTCGCTTTAATTTTCTCGACGAGAAATTTAACCATAAATCTTTTTTGTTTTTTTAAAATAATTTTTCTAAAAAAAATAAAAAAATCCTCGGCGAGAATCACTTTCCAGCGCAATAAAATAGAAAACTATTTAAACAATCAAATAAAAATTAAAATTAAGTATTTTGAAAAAAAATAAATTCCGAGAGGTGAAAAAATAATGGCTGCAAAAAAGAAGAAGACAGTTAAGAAAAAAACTGCCAAGAAGAAAGCAACAAAGAAGAAGCCTGCTAAAAAGAAGGCAGTAAAAAAGAAGAAAACAGCAAAGAAGAAAAAGAGATAAGTTCTTGTTCTTATGCCCTTATCATCGAGAAGGGCATTTTATTTTTTTATTTTTGAAATTTCTTTCATCATGTTGAGATTTTTGAAACGCAGCATAATTTTTTCTCCTGTAAAAATCCAAAAAAACCTTTCCTGCCCTATTGCCTGTTGCTAAGATCCTGCATTAAGCATCTTTGAGTTTAGTAAGTGATTTTTTTTGTACACATAAGAAAATTTTTGATGAGAAAGTATAATAACCAGAAAAAACACTGCAAAGCCTAAATAAAATCATTAAGGCCTTTCTGCATTGCAGCAGGCTTTGCATTAGCTGCTTTAGGAATGTTTTTTTCCTGAACCTCTTCTCCGGGAAAGACTGGATACCCGTATTCGCCGTCATAGCCCGGGATTATTTTTATCTTTCCCTGCCTGTTCTCCATTATCATATCAGCTATTTTTTCAGAAGAAATTTTTTTAAGCACATCATAAGAAGTGCTGAGCATAACATCCATCTCTGTCCTTTCAGAATTTACAAGGCCATTGTATTCCTTCCATATTTTGTTTGATGCTATTCCGAAGCCCAAAAGTTTTGAAAGAACCTCTGACAGTGGAATCATTTTCCTGAAAGGCACAGAATTTTTAGGCACAAAGCCATTTGGCCTGTCAGCAAGCTCCTCAACCCTGTGAAGAACACCTATTGTAAGCATTTTTCCGCATACAGGGCATACATTATTCACTTTCTTTGCCTCTTCAGGAGTCATTTTGATGCCGCAGTTCCTGTGCCCGTCAAAATGATATTTTCCGTAACCGGGGTCAACTTCAACAGTTTCAGTGAAACCTTCTTTTGTCTTGAGAGCATTTATCAAAGCATCATAGCTTAGCTTCTTGAATTCAAAAATATTGCACTCTCTGCCTATTCTCCACGGCCAGAAAGAATGCGAGTCAGAGTTGCTCACTAAGCTGTACTTGTCAAGAGAGCTTAATCGCCAGTTCATCTCAGGGTCAGAGCTCAGCCCTGTCTCAAGAGCATGGATATGCTTAGACTGGTCTTTGAAGCACTGCTCAACACTGTCAAACCCTGAGCTTGACCCAAAAAGCCCGAACCATGGAGTCCAGACATGCGCAGGGATTATCTCAGTAGAAGCATCAATCTCTTTTGCCATCTCAACAAACTCAGGGCATTTAATCCCAAAAATAGGCCTTCCGTCGTAATCAACCCTGCCGAAGCGCTTAAGCATCTCTGTTATCTGCTCTGCTATCTCAAAAGACTTTGCAAGAAGAACAAGATGGACTTTTCTTCCTTTTCCGTCCTGGCTGTACATCAGTGAGATCTCGCCCTGAAGAACAAAATTAAAGCCGGTCTTTGTCTTAAGTATGCCTGTGCCGTCATCTTCAAGCGAGGCTTTAAGCTCAGACATCCATTCCGGATGCGTAAAATCCCCTGTACCAAGAAGATTAAGGCCCTTTATCCTTGCATAATTCTCAAGATTCTCAACATTGAGCTCTTTTGAAGTTGCCCTGCTGTGCCTTGAGTGAAGGTGCAGGTCTGAAATTATTCTCATCCAGAATCGCAATAGAACTGACTATAAAAAACTTGCGATGAAGCCAAAAACATTAATTTTTTGAATTCCATTTCAGAAAAGCTTAAATAGAAGTAAGATAATCTTACTATCATGGAAGTTACAACCCTCAGCACAAAAGGCCAGATAGTTATCCCGGAAAAGCTAAGAAGAAGCTATAAAGCAGGATCCTCTTTTGTTGTCTCCAAGATAGATGAGATGATAGTCCTAAAGCCTATTAAGGGCCTTACTGATAAAGAAAAGCAGGAGCTAAAGGAACTAAAAGCTTTATGGGACGAGATAGACAGCGGAAAAGCACCAAGCTACAGTGAGAAAGAGTTTTTCAAAGCAATGAAAAAATGGTAGTTATAGTTCCTTCTACAAAATTCAAAAAATCAGTGAGGCATTTAGATGCAATAAGCCGCGAAAGGCTCGAAAAAGCAATTCATAGGATATTAAGTCAGCCAGACATAGGAAAGCCATTAAGATACACAAGAGGGGAGCGCTCTTTGAGACTAAGCCCTTTCAGGATAGTATATTCTTTCAGAAAAGACACGCAGACTCTTTACCTTCTGAAATTTGAGCACAGGGACTCTGTTTATGCAAGCAAGTAGAAAGACCTGGGCCTTTATCAGAGATTCTAGTTATTAGATGTGTTTATTCAAAATAATTTTTCAATGACAGCAAATAATTTATACTGAAATTAATTTGAATGAAACTTGGTTTAAATGGATTTTTTTGAGCAATTTAAAAAAGACATTGAAAAAAGAATAAATAAGCAATCATCTCTGAGGGCAGGCTAAATTTTTAATTTACTTTATACTTGAGTTTGACAGCAAATACCATACATAAAAAATAAATTTCATAATAGAGATAAGGGACAAATATGGAAAGCCTTTATTTAAAAAATACAGCAGAGAATCAGTCAGGGGCTAATATGAGTTACAAAGAGAAGCTTACATCAGAGAACATTGAAAATTTCCTTAAGCAAAGCAAAAACATCCCTGTTCTTGAGGAATTAATACTTGAAAAAGCAGAAAATCTCAGGACAATTGCATGCCTGAATCCAAAACAAACCCTAAAAAAAGCCAGCCTTCTTTCTCAAGAAAAGCTTAATCAAGAGCTTTTGCGCATAAAAAAATCAGTTGACTCTTTTCTTGATTTACAGGAGAATGAAATTCCTGAAACACCAAGCATCAGGTACTGGTGCTTTATTGACAACTTTAGGTTTAGGAAGAATTTTCATTATGCAGGTTATTGCTTGCCAGATAAAATCTTGTTGATGCCAAAGAGGAAAGAGATTATTTTTCCAGGAATAGCCCATGAGTACTGCCACCATGCCCAGTACAGCGTTATTCCTGACTTGCTTAAATCAAAAATAGGAGAATACAAAGAAGAGGCCTATATCCTGTTTGAATTCCCTGATTATGAAGGAAAATACAGAACCTTTACTGAAGGCCATGCAAGAGGAGCAGAGAGGCACATTTCATCAGCTTATGCTGAGCAGAATGGAAATTTATTCACCTGTGCAATAAAATCCCTTGACATAGAAGAGCTGAGAGACTGCTACAGCTGGCTCTGCAGAGCCTTTAGAAAAAAGCCAAACTCTCAAGTCAGAAAAATAAACACAGGATACCCATATTTTGCATCAAGGTTTGAGAAGCCAGTCCCGCATGCAATAGGAAATGCCTTTTTCAGCATCATGGAAAGAGAACATGGCCCAAAAATATACGCAGAGGCAATAAGGCAGTTCAATGGCCATTGAGCTTTTTTCTCTGCCTGAATATCTCCATAACCATCTCAATGTAAAAAGCAGCAGACCAGGCCTGGGCAAGGCAGCCCTGTGCCCTCAAATCTTTCGAGCCTGAAAGCTCAGCATGATGGCCAATAATCCCTTTGGACAAGATCTCTTCTGTGCTTGCATTCACAATGCCGTCAATAAACTTCCTGTATTTTTTCTCATTGTTCCTGAAAAGGCACAATGCCGCAAGATTGTTTATCCAGAACCATGAATCCCCGTTGTGGTAGCTTGTGTTTACCTCGCCTGTGTGTTCCTCTGAAAAAAGGCTGCTGCCCTTGTCAACAGTTGCAAGCCCGCCCCAGGTGTTCCAAAGCTTTTCAAGCGCAGTGTCAAAGCACAGAGACCATTCCTCTTTGCTGAGAACATAGGGAGCCATGTAGTATGCAATAAAAATATTTGGCCTCAAAGTCTCATCCCCAACACCGTCGCAAAGCACATTGTTCCTGAAAAAATCCCTCTTAAACTCCTGCACAAGCCTGTCATGCCTTCTCTCACCCAGGAGCCTGCACATGTTGATAAGCATTGCCTGAATCTCAACCCTGAATCCCTCTCTGTCCAAGCTGTCCATCCATGTTTCCATTTTTCTTGTCTCAATCCAGCCCGGGCTTCTGCCCACAACTTTTTTCATGAAATCATCTGCTTTTTTCTTTACAATATATGAATCTGTGTCACAGTCTTCAATAAAAGAGCAGTGCTCAACAAAATCATAGGCTCTCTGCGCAGACCACCCTGGGGCATCTGTACTCATCAGTTCCTTAAACCCAGGCTTGATAGGCACTTCACCTTCAGAAGAAACACTTTCAAGGTGTCTCAGCAGCACATTCTTCGCTGTAGAAAGTCTTTTTGAGCTAAATGATCCCTTAAGGCTGATTGCCTCATCCCTTGTCCAGAACTGGAAAAACCATGGC